>JANLVM010000838.1:0-6030 GCA_031364015.1 Gemmatimonadaceae bacterium | reverse complement strand
CCGTCTCCTGGATGAGACCGACGGTCACCGAGCGGGAATCGACATTCGAAGGCATGCTGAAAGCTCATCAGATGTCGAAGGAGGCACAATGACCGCTGTGTCCCGCGAAGGATTTCGGCCCGGTGTATGTCAGCCGTCGCGCGTGACGATTTTTCGCGCGGGCCTGGCTGGCGCGGTCTCAAGCATCGGGGTGAGATACGCTAACAGCAGTCGCCGGAGCTCATCAAGCAGCGGTTTTTTTTCGACGGCCGCGGCGCGACTGCGTCGAGCGAGCACCGACTGTCCTACCGAAGCGCTGATGAGTGCCGCTCGGCGGCGATCTTTCGCGGGCAGTGATGGATTGCGCCCGGCGAAGAGTACATCGAGCCGGTCGACGAACGAATCGAACAGCTGCGCGCGTAGTCGCACCGGCGCCGAGCGTGTGTCGTCGGCGGGACCCTCGTTGGTGGCGAAGACGCGTCGAAAAGCAGGATTCCGATCATGAAATTCGGCCAGCGGGCGGATGATGCGATCGATGAGTCGCCCGAGCGCCATTCCGTGTGGATCCATCGGGAATGTGCGTTCGTGGATGGCACGCATTTCGTCGGCATATCGCAGCGCGAGCGCGGCCAGCACCGCATCGCGGTTTGGAAAGAACTGATAGAGCGATCCTTTGGCGGTCCGGGCCTTCCGCGCAATCGCTTCCGCCGTGGCGGCCGCAATACCGGACTCGGCGATGACCTCCGCAGCGGCATCCAGCAGCGACTCCACGCGCTTCTGCCCGCGCGACTGCCGAGGTCGCCTACGGTAGGCCTCGTCGGCGTCGGTTTGAGGTGGACCGCCCGCCTCAGACCGATTGGGAGGAGGTGTCTCCGCGACCGGGCTGGGATGCGGGCGGGTGATGGGAGCGCGTTTCGCAGTCATGCTTAGCGCCGATCGATCACCACAGCCACCACGTCCATCACGTTGGTTCCCGTGGGGCCGGTGCGCAACAGAGCGCCGGCGGCATCGAGCGAGAACCAGGAACGGCCAGTGACAAGGTCGCGATCGGGACGGCGTTGCCCAAACCGCCTCGCGTTGAGCGCCGTCGCACAGTCGACGATGGCGCCGGCGGCATCGGTCGGACCGTCGCGACCGTCCGTCCCGGCGGCCAGCACGGTGATGCGCCAGGCACAGTCGTCGACATCGCCCGCGCGTTCTTCCAGTCGCAATGCGGCGGACAGGGCGAGCGCCTGCATGCGACCCCCTTTCATCGGTTCGTCCGGTGTGCCGTCGGCGTCGTCTTCGGCGAGCGCGCGGTCGACGATCTGACGCAGGTGCACCACCGGTTCGCCGCCGGTGATCCACACGGCGCGCTCCGTGCGCGGGATGGTCGCGGCCATATGTAACGCCCGACGCGCGATGGCCTCACCCAGCTCGGCCGCATCGCCTTCGAGCGGCATGGGATCGATCGACACGTGGTCCGCGCCGGCCGCGCGCGCTGCGTTCGCCAATGCGTTGACGGCGTCCTGATTGCGCGCCACGTACTGATATGAAACCGCAGCGAACGCGGGGTGGCTGGCGAGCGGAACGTGCGGCGGTGCGTTGCCGCCCTGCACACCCAGGAACTGCGCCATGTCGCGCTCGAGACTCGTGCGCAAGTCGTGCGCGTCCAACAGCGCGAAGAACGTGGTGTCGTCGAGGGGCTCGGGTGAGCAGGGCCCCGAGCCGATCACTGCAGGCGCGTCGCCAATGACATCGGAAATCGCGAACACGGCGATGTGGGCGGCGCCGCGCGCGTGCAGTGCCACCGCCAGTCGCCCCGCACCCCACCGCAGCACGCGTCGACGGATGGCGTTCATCTCGTGAATGGCGAGCCCCGATTCCAGCAGCGTTTGCGCCAGGTTGGCAATGTGCGCCTGCGCGCGACCGGCGTCGCCTACTTGTTGCGACAGCTCAGCGGTTGGCGCCGCCGCCAGCGACGTGGTTCCGCCTGAGAGCAACACCAACACCACCTCGCCCGGTACGACGCACCGTATCGCGTCGTCAATGGCCTCGGCGGCAGCAAGCGATTGAGGTCCGGGCACGGGATGGTCGCCAAGATGTACGACGACGGTCGCCGGCAGCATGCCGAGTGGACCCAATTCGCTGGGCGAAGGTGGATGCGATGTCACCACCACGCCAGCCACAATCGGTTGGCGGAGTGCGCTGAGTGCGTCGGCGGCACCCGCGGTCATGGCCGACGCGGCCTTTCCCAGGGCGAACAGGTGCACACGCGACGTTGGCGTGAGTACATCTCGATGCAACGCCATCCACGAGTGCACCACATCGCGGGTATGTGGAAACGGCGCCGCGCCCTCGACCGCCGCCTGATACAGGGCGACAGCGAAGGCGCGGTTTGGTGATGCGGTTGCCGACTCGTGCACGGCGTGCGCGACCTACTTCGGGCTGCTCGCTTGAGCGATGGCCGCACCGAGTGACGTATACGCGTCGGCGGACATCTGCCGGAACGGTGTCTCGATGAGCGCGATTCTTCCCTGTGGATCGATCACATACAGGTGTCGCTTGTGAGAACCGGTTCCGCTGTTCACCCCAAATGCGACACCAACCGCGCGGTCGGTATCGGCCGCGAATCGGAACGGGAACTTCGCATCACGAGCCCACGAGGTCAGCGCGCTGTCGGCGTCGGTGCTCACGCCAACAAGCGACACCTTCTTTCCGCCCATGAACAGCTGCGCGTACTGATCGCGATACGTTTCCATTTGCGTCGTGCAACCACTGGTGCGCGCTCTCGGGAAGAATGCGAGCACGACCGTCTCCCCGCGATGCTCGGACAGCTTGAACGGTTTGGATTCGACGCCCGCAGACGTGACGGTGGTCACCGAAAAGTCCGGCGCCATATCGCCGACCTTGAGAGCGGGTGCGGGTTGAGCGGAAACGGATGACATCGCAATAAATGACAGCGCGGCGAGCGTCGACACGACCTCAACCGATTTCCGCGCAGTGTGCGAGAGCAGGGACATGGATGATTCCTCGAAAGACACAGGTAACGAGCAGCGGCATTCGCTGGAACGCCGACGATTGGAACGACGGGTACTCGTATGAAGAATAGTCACTTTCGCGTGGAGGCGCCTCCGTCTCGTGTACCGGACGGGTGGTGACATCACACGAGGACACCTTGAGACGAACGCTGGCCGTTCCCGAGGCAAACGGCGCCTGCGGGCGTGGCACGGCTCCTGCCAGTGTGATCGTAGCGGCGTGTGCCGCCGACCGCTTGGCGCTGCTGCCAGGCCATTCAGGAGGTTCGCATGACCCCTATTCATTTGCGCTTTGCGCCACTCCTCATCCCTGTTGGTTTGATGACCCTCGCGGCCTGTGGCCGCGACGATCGCCGCGCCGACGATTTGCTGCGTGCCGATCTGGCGGCCGCCGCGCAGGCGCCTTCCATGCGTCAGCAGTTTGTCAGTCCGCAGGAACTGGGGTATCCTGCTGGTGCGATGCCCGGCTACGCGCCTGCGTACGGCGCGGCTCCGCAGTACGGCTACCCACCGCAGTACGGATATCCGCAGCCCGCTCCGCAACGTGTCGTCTACCGCGATGCACCGACGCGCGTGGTGTATCGCACGCGTCCAGCGACTCAGCGGGCTGGGACTTCCGCGTCAGGGTCGGGTGACGCAGGCGATAACAGCGGGCCGGTCACCGAACGCAACGCCACGCGAGGCGCTGTCGTGGGTGCCGCGACGGGTGCTGCGGTCGGTATCCTCACGTCACGCGACAAGGTAAAAGGTGGTGCCGTTGGTGCGGTGACTGGCGCGGTGCTGGGTGGTGTGATTGGCTCGCAGATTTACACCAAGCCACGCCGGAAATAACCCAACGGTCTCAGCGGGCGATCACGCGGAGTGCCTGCGGCAGACAGCGAACCCGCACCACGCGACTCCCCGCGTGATGCGGCTCGCCATCCGCCTGAAAATGCGGGCGGGTGGCGAAGGTGATCACGAACTCCGCGTCGCGCGCGGTGCACACGGCTGCATGGCGAGTGTGTGCACCGCGTAACGCGCGCGCGAACAGGTGGACGCGCGTAAGCGCTGGTGCGTCGGCGATCCCGACCACGTCCAACGCGCCGTCATTGAGCAGGGCGTCGGGGGCGATGCGAAAGGCGCCGCCAAACCATTGACCGTTGGCGAATACTACGGTTAACCACTCGCGCGACGCGCCCTGGTGCAGCGGTGCAACCGACGCGCTGAATCCGCGATAGCGAAAGAGTTGCTGCAACGCGGTGACCACGTACAAGGTCGTACCGCGCAACAGTCGGCTCCGTCGGGGATCCTTGGTGCGTTGCAGGACGTCGACATCGAAGCCAAAGCCGGCCGCGTTCACAAACGGCACGCTATCAATTTCGCCGGCGTCAATCACTCGGGACGCGCCGCTGGCGATGAGACGCGCCATGGCGAGGTAATCGTGCGCCGGGACGCCGAGTGACTTGGCAAAGTCGTTCCCGGTGCCAGCAGCGAAAATGCCCAGCGGCGACTCGCTCCGCGCGGCGATGAGACCGCGGGCCGCGTGCGACACGGAACCGTCGCCTCCGAGCACCACCAGTGCGCGTGCGTTGTCACGCGAAGCGTCCGTGGCCAAGCGCACTTCGTCGCGCGGGCGCGTCGATTCCACCATCTTGACCGGTCCGATGGTACGGAGCGCGGCGTACGCGCGCTCTGCCAGATGTCGCGCGCGACCGTTTCCTGCGGCCGGATTGACCAGCAGGTGGATGGGACCGGAGAGGCGCGCGGGCGGCAGGGTGGGCACGCGCAGAAGCTCACTGGCGTGCTCGCTCATAGCGTCTTTGCGGTTTGCCGAGCTACCGACTCACCAAACTTCGCAACACATATGGCAATATCCCGCCGTGCTTGTAGTACTGCATCTCTTCCGGCGTATCGATGCGGCAGCGCGCGCTAAACGTCGTCACACTCCCGTCCGCTGCCGTGGCCGTCACCGTCAGGGTCGCCCTCGGTACCAGCAATTCGTTCATCCCGACGATATCGTACGTCTCGAAACCGGTCAGCCCCAACGTCTGCCGAGTCTCGCCGTTGGCGAACTCCAGCGGCAACACTCCCATGCCGACCAGATTCGAGCGATGAATGCGTTCGAAGCTTTCGGCGATCACGGCGCGCACACCAAGCAGCATCGTCCCCTTGGCGGCCCAATCGCGTGATGAGCCGGTGCCGTACTCCTTGCCGGCGATGATGATCTGCGCGATGCCAGCGGCGTGACGCGCCATGGCAACGTCATAGAGGGGCGTCGGCTCGGCGCCGGGCGCGGCAGCAGTCCACCAGCCTTCCTTGCCGCGCACGAGTTCGTTTTTCAGTCGGATGTTGGCAAACGTACCGCGCATCATGACTTCATGATTGCCGCGACGCGCGCCGTATGAATTAAAATCCTTGCGGTCCACGCCAAGTGACGTGAGCCACAGGCCGGCTGGAGACGCGGCGGCAATCGAACCGGCCGGTGAGATATGATCGGTCGTGATAGAATCGCCGAACATGCCGAGTACCCTCGCACCCGTGATGGCGCGAATACCTGGCGGTGTCATGGTCATGCCGTCGAAATACGGCGGATTCTTTACGTACGTCGAATCATTGTTCCACGCGTACTGGTCGCCTTCGGGCGATTCGATGGCTTGCCAGTACTTGTCCCCATCGAACGCGTGCGCGTACTGCGTCGTGAATTGTTCGCGTTTGACCGACGACAGAATGGTGTCTTCAACCTCCTGTGCCGATGGCCAAATGTCGTGCAGATACACCGGGCCATCGGTGCCCATACCCAGCGGCTCAGTGGCCATGTCAATATCCATGCGACCGGCCAACGCGTACGCGACCACCAGCGGCGGCGACGCGAGATAGTTGAAGCGTGTCTGCGGGTTGACTCGCCCTTCAAAATTGCGATTGCCGGACAGCACACCGCCACATTCAGATTGCCACACTCGATGGCTTCACTGATGACCACGGGCAGCGGACCGGAGTTGCCAATGCATGTCGTGCACCCATAGCCGACCACATTGAAGCCGAGCGTGTTGAGCGA
>JANLVM010000832.1:0-2284 GCA_031364015.1 Gemmatimonadaceae bacterium | reverse complement strand
CCGCGACGTTCACCGCAGTCACTCCAACGACCTTGCTAGCCTTGTCGACGACGGCTTGCGCCCACGCTTGCTTGTCAGTGGCCGATACCGATGACGGATGCTTCACCATCGGCGTGATGTAGTTCTGCTGATACGCCGGCACCGGCGCCAGTTTGAGATCGGTGCGTTTGGCAATGGCGCTGGCCTTCGCCACTTCAGTGGCGACACGCGTGACGCGACGAATCTCGTCTTCGGTAACGATGGGGCTCGACGCAAAGCCCCACACGCCACTGTGTACGACCCGCACACCAAATCCACCTGCCTGTCGATCGGCATCGGTTGGAATGCCGACACCACGGACGCCGCCTCGACCACCGCCACCACCGCCGCCGCGCCCACCACCACCACCGCCGCCACCGCCACCGCCACCGCCAAATCCGCCCGCGCCAGCTGCACCAGCGCCAGCGGTGCGGAAGTTGGCAGTGCCACCGGGCAGCGACGAGTTCATGGTGAAGCGCACGTCAGCGTAGGTGCATCCGGCGAGCTTCGCTTCGCCCAGGACGATGTCCGCGAGCCCCTTGAACTTCGTTTCCATGACTCGGCCTTTCGGCGAGTCGGCGCTGATCTGACCAATCAGATCACGCGAGTACAACGTGAGCGCGGCACCCGCGCCAAACTTCTTGAGAAAATCGCGACGAGAAGAGCTCATGGGATTGGCCTGTCGAAAGTCGGCTGTTAAACGGCGGGAGAGACCGACGTCATGTAGAACTCCTCGATCCGCACGGGCGGCACGAGCGCGGCATTGCCGCTGTCAAACGATTCCCCAAGCAGCATCGGCACGGGCTTACCAACGAGCGTGAGATTGTTGTAAGCGACCAGCGGCGACATGTTCCAGCGGAAATTTTGCGCCGGTCCGACGATCTCACCGTTCTCAATGAGAAACAAACCGTCGCGCGTCATGCCGGTATTGAGCAGCGGCTGTTCCTGCGAGGGCACGCCACGAATGTACCAAAACGATGTGACCAGCAATCCGCGCCGAGTCTGCTTTACCATCTCGTCTACTGTGAGATCGGTGCCGACCTGCACGAGACTCTGATTGGTGGTGGCACCAGCGCCTGCACCGAGTGTGCGCAGGATGCCATTCTCCACCCACGTGACGGGTGCGGCCGGTTTGTTATCGGGACCGATCGTGGACTGCCGAAGCGTGAGATTTCCGATGTCACTTTTCAGCGTAAACATGTCGCTGAACAGTTTGTCACCGGGCTTTTTGCCCTGCATGAAAGTGCCGGCACCGCCAAGACCACCAAATCCGCCGCCACCACCGCCGGCCGCGATCGCTGCCGCCGCGTCGGGAGGCACGGCACCCGGAGGACTGCCAGCACCACCCGGCGGGCCGCCGAATCCACCACCGCCACCGCCACCGCCGCGACCACCACCGCCACCGCCCCCAAAAATGTTGGTCATGAGCGACAGAAACCGCGCACTGGCCCGCGACTCCAGGATTACGGTGTAGCGTCCCGGTTCAAGCGCCTTTGCCTTGCGGCTCCGGAGTGCCTTGTTCGCGGCGGATTCCGTGAGTGCCTTCGCGTCGATCATGCTGAAGTCTTTCACGCCGCTAATGGCCGCGAAGCCTGAGCCGGAACCATCGGCCATGCGACAGGTGAGCACGAAGCCCATATCGGCGGAGCGATAGTACGCGAACAATCCCTGGGAGTTCGCGCTGCAGTTGGCGATGTCGTTCTTGGGGATGTACCCGGCACCGACGACGCCCTTCGACGCGGCGATGTCCAGACTCTCCTTCACGAGGCGTGCTCGCTCGACCGGCCCGACCCGCACCATGTTCGGCAACGCGGAGTCCACCGGGATGTAATCCTGCGCGCCAAGCAACGCGGGCAAGTTCGGAGAATCCGTCGCCTTTTGTGCTTCGGCCATGGCTTCGTCGACCATCGCCTTAAGCCCGGCGTCACTGGTGTCGCGCGTGCTGGCGTTTCCCACCTTTTGTCCCACGCGCACGGTGGCCGTCACGTTGCGGTCGAACTGCACCAAGTTGGTGGTGATGGACGAGTTGGCCCATCGGGTGCCGGATCGCTCGCCGCCAGTAAACTGGACTTCGACGGCGTCGGCTTTCGCCATGTCAATCACCTTGTCGGTGATGGCTTTGACCTGTTCGCGTGTGTACATGCGCGGGTTACGCGGGAAACGGGTGGAACGCTGGTGTCAGCGCGATGAGGCGGGTCCGATCGGGTCGACGAGTGGGTGTTCGGCGTCGGTTCTAGGCGAGCCCGCGTCGGCGCCGCATCCACCA
>JANLVM010000816.1:0-12524 GCA_031364015.1 Gemmatimonadaceae bacterium | reverse complement strand
GCAACGTTTGGTCTATCGCTCCTCGCCATTGCCCTGATGGCGTAGTTGCCGTTTCACGCGCCGCCATGCCGAACGCCAATGCCAACGTCCGTCGCGATATAGCTTGATACCAGGTTCAGCATGCCTGGCCTCGCGCGAGGTTCAGGCGCAAAACAAGGCGGGGACGGGAGAGTAATCCCGGCCCCGCCTTGTTGCTTACTCTTGCAACCGAACTACATCAGGGAGGGGTGACCGAATTCGCCGGTCCCAGTCCGCCCCACGTGTACAGCGCTTCGCCCTTCACCCCAAGCTCCTTGGCCGGAACCGGCATTTCGCGCGGCGTGCCGGCAAGCAACCCGTCGGTGCGACGACGCCAGTAGTACGGAGACGCGCCGAGACCCAGCAATTCTATTTCCATCTCGTAGCCCAGCTTGGCGGTAAGTCCCGCCACGCCATCGCCCGCGGCCGCCGGTGCCAACCCACCCCGGGTGACGCGCGTTTTGTTAATAAGCGTAGCGGCCGTGGCCAGCGAACCCCCCGAACGAATGAATGCTTCGGCCTGCAGCAGCTCGCTCTGCGTGGCCGTCATCACGGGTGCCGGGCCGTACCCCCCCCAGATACCCGACGGATCTTGTAGCCCCGTCAGATCGTAGCGCACAAATCCGATGTTGGACTGATGGTACGAACCGCGGCTTGGGCGGAAAATCGCGTCTCGCGAATAGGCGAAGTCCGTACCCGCATTTGCCGTCTTGGGGTTGGTGCCATACCCTTCCACGATTGACGCGTCGCCGAACGAGCCATCGCCCAATCGCTTGTCGGGTGAGTTCGGAACTGGATTTCCCGCGAGCGGCCACGGCGTGGCTTGCGTTGCCGGGTCGAGCAGGTTGGCCACGCGCGTGTGCACGCGACCCGTACTGAAGTCATCGAACCACGTCAGGATTTGATGACAGAACGATACGCAGCCGTCTCCGACAAACACGAAGTTGAAGGGCGTCCCGCTGGACATGCCCGACTGCGTGTACGTCAGCACCTGCGCCCAGTTCACCGCGGCGTTCTCCGCCGCACTGCGCGGATAATACGCCAGCGTGATAGCCGACATCGTGTTCGCGATCTGGGCAATCTGCGCGCTCGAGTAACTCACGCCGTTTGTCCATGACGCCAACGTGTTGAACGAATTGGCCTTCGCGATGGTCGCGGCCGACTGCAACTTGGCCACGGCCGCGTCGCGGACCTGTTTGCGATTCGAATACACGAGCGTGGCGAGATCGGTAGTCTCGTCGACGATGTACCCTTTGTCGTAGTTGAGCGCGATGTAGCTCAGTCCCGCGCCTAACATGAGTTCCGCAACCGCCTCGGCACGCTTGGTGTCTGCAGCGTTGTTGATCACGACCTTGCTGATGCGAATGGACTTGAGTACGTCAACCGCCGATGAAATCGCCGAATACATACCGACCCACGGTACCTCGATACTGGTGCGACCGGCTGCTGCCGGATCGTTCTGATAGGGGCGCGTGAGGCGTTTGCCATCCGCATCGACACTGGAGTAGAAGTTCATATTCCAGTTGTTCCACGACGCCGAGAACGACTGCGCCTGTGTGACGAGCACGCAGTTGCCTTCACATCCTTCGTAGGTGTTGAACCACGTGCGGAGCGTTCCGCCTGCGACGGCCTCAAGGGCCGCCGGGTCGGACAACGCGCGTTTGGCATCTGGCGCGTTGGGGTTTACGACTTCGAGCGAGTTGCATCCTGCAACGGCCATGGCCGCCAGCACGCTGACTGCTCGCAACAATCGAGTCATCTGCATCGAGTCAAATCCTGTGGTGGCGGGTGGTCAGTAGCCGAGTTCAAACATGAGTGTAAACGTGCGGTACGCGGGATAGGAGAAGTAGTCGACACGGTAACCGAATGGGTTTCCGCCGGGTCCCGCCACGTCCGGATCGTAGCCTGAGTACTTGGTGGAGGTCCACAAATTGCGACCTACGATACCGATGCGCGCGGTTTCGAATCCGCCCAGGCGTGCGCCCTTCACCAGCGACTTCGGCACCTGGTAGTTGACGGCCAGTTCACGGAGGCGGATGAAGCTGCCGTCTTCGACGAATCGCTTGTTCGCGTCGAAGTTGTTATAGAACGCCTGGAAGAAGCCCTGGGGCTTTTGCTCGAGCGTTGGCACAGCGCGCTGGTCGAAGTCGACGTCGCGCAGTTCGTTGTACGGCCACTGGCGAGTGTAGTTGTACACGTCGCCACCTTTCTGCCAGGTGAACACCCCAGTCAGTGAGAGCCCCTTGAACTGGATGGTGTTGTTGATGCCCAGTGTAAAGTCGGGGTTCACGTCGCCGATGGCCTGCAGCGAATTGCCGTCCTTGTTGAAGAACTTGAGCGGGCGCTCGTCCTTGGTGCGATACGCCGTCTTGGCCACGTAGTAACCCAGCTCGTTCAGCGTATAGTCAGCGGCCGTTCCGCTGAGCTTTTTGTTGGTGATGTTGGTCGCCAGTTGATCGGAGGTGCGGATCCAGTCGGACCCGTAAATGACGCCGAACACCTGACCAGCGGCGACGCGGAAAATCTGTGTGTTGCCACCGCCACCAGCGGGACCGGCCAGATACGGACCGACGTTGAGCTCGGTGATCTTCGATCGCGTGCGATCGCCGACCACGTTGAGGCGCCAGAAGAAATCCTTGCTCGACGCGAGCACCGCACCAAACGCGAACTCATGCGTCGTGCCGGCCAGGGTTGCCGCATTCACCCAGGTATTCTGGTAGCCCGTCGCCGACGACGTGGGAACAAGCAAAATCTGGTCGCTGGTGACTTTGTCGGAGTAGCTGTACTCGAGGGTGTAATTCTTGAAGACGTTCACGTTGAATCCGGCCTCCGTTTCCCTGGAGAACGCGGGCTTCAGGTTCGGATTACCAAGCGTGACCTTGGACGGGCTCCCGCCGACCACCGAGAACACTTCGTACTGCGCATCGAACTGCGGGCGCAGTCCGGCGGTGCCGTACGACACGCGCAGCTTGCCTTCGTCGATACCGGGGACGTGGAAATCTTCACTGAAGCGCCATGCCGCCGACGCGCGCGTATAGGTCGCTTTACGCTCTTGGGCGCCGAACAGCGACGACTCGTCCTGACGCACGAGCGCGTCGAGGATGTAGCGATCCTTGATGTCGAATGTGGTGATCGCGAACAGGTTGCGATTGCGAATCGTGATCGTTTGCGAGTTCGGCTGGATCGGCGCGTTTGGATCCTGGGCCGCCGCACCGAATTCGGTCACGCCGCCCACCGTCAACCTCGACGCAGCGACCCCAAGCGAATCGGCCGTCTGGTCTTCATAGACCACGGCCAGCTTGGTGGTGTTGGTGAGCCAGCCCCCCAAACTCCGAATGGCCGTGAGTGTGGCACCGGTGTTGAAGGTGTGGTTGCTGCTGTAGCTCTGGCTCAGCGCGCCTTGCCCCTTGCCGCCAATGGAATTGATGAATCCAATCGGGGTGAACGTCTTGCCTTTGCCCGTCGACTGATCGTAGTTGAAGTTGCCTTCCGCCGTGAGCCACTCGAGCGGGCGGTAGTTCAGCTTCAGTACGCCGGTGAACCGGTCACGGTCGTTGGAAACCTGCTGATTGTTGAGCGTGTACAGCGGGTTATTCAAATTGCTGGACGACGGAGGCTGCCGCACTTTGGCGATGTACGGCGTACCGTCGGGGTTGGGGGCCGTGATGTCGATATTCGGCTCGAGGAAGCGGATGCCGAAGAACAGGCTGCCCTCATTGGTCTGATCGGCCCGCGACCGCCCGTAGAACATGCCCGTGGAGAGATTCAGCTTGTCGTTGACGGCTTGGTCGACGTTGATGCGGAAATTCTGACGGCTGTAGCCCTTGAGCAGCGTCAGGACGCCCGTTTCCTGAATGTTCTGAACGGACGCGTTGAAATTCGTGGAGCCCCTTCGATGACCAAGCGAGATGTAGTTGCTCATCGTCGCACCGGGCTTGAACACATCGCTCAGCGCATCGTAAATGACCGGGTACGAGTTGTCCGAAATATCGTCGGCACTGGAGATACGCTGGCCGTTGCCGTCCAACTTGAATCCTTTCGACAGACCCGTCGTGTTGGTCGGATCGAGCTGAAAGGCCGTGGACGTATTCAACCCGACCTTCTTGGGCAGATAACTCTGGCCGTACTCGTTGCGGAAGCTGAAGCTGGTCTGGCCTTCCGCGAGGTTGTTACCACGCCTGGTGAAAATCTGGATGACGCCGTTGGCCGCGTCCGATCCGTACAGCGAGCTGGCAGCCGCGCCCTTGATGACCTCAACGCGCTCGATGTCCTGCGAGTTTACATCGGCCAAACCGAGCCGCGTAATGGTGCCATCAATGATTACCAGTGGATCCTGGCGCCCCGACAGCGAGGTAGCGGAACGCAATCGAATCGCCGGCTCAGCCCCGGGCGAGCCGGACGTGGTGGCGACGCTCGCGCCCGCAATCTTACCGGCAAGACTGCCGAGCGGAGAAATCGCCGGCGTTTCCTTGATAGCCTGTGCATCGACCACGGCTACGGCAAACGCGGTCTTCTTTTGCGACGTGGCATCGGAGACGCCAGTCACGACGACCTGCTCGAGGTTGAGGACGTCCTTATCGAGCTCGTAGTCCTTGTCGACACGACCCACCGCGATCACCGTGGGAAAGCGCTTCGGCTTATAGCCGATGTAGCGCACCACCAGGTTGACGTTCCGCCCACCATACTTGGCCACGTCGACCGTGAAACTGTACCGACCGTCGAGAGACGTGACCGTCCCGGCACCGATCTCGGGGATTCCAACATTCGCGCCGCCAAGCGGCTGGCCTGCCGACGTCACTCGGCCGGCGAAGATTTGCGTCTGGGCTTGCGCTACGCTCGCAAAGACGGCGAGCGCCGCCAGGACCGTGGTCGTGCGTACCGACCTTCGGATCAAGACAGCATCCATTGATTTACCTCTGTGCGGTGAAGGGGCGGGAACTGCGACTCGCGAACGTGGGGCCGCGCCTGATCCCCAGATTATCGGGGACCAGGCGCGTCGCGAATAGGTGAGGGCTCACTCCGGCACGCTGCTGCGCGACGGGTATCAGAAACGCATCGATTAGTCCCATTATGCTGGTCAAGCCCCATACCTGCAATAGCGCCACTGCCCAACTCGTCACAATTAAATCGCGAAATTGGTGCATGCCGGTCGACTTGACCCGTTAGCAGTGCGACGTATCGTTCGGATCTCCCATGCCGTCCAGACGCCTGTCCCTTCGCACGCTGGTCGCGTTCCTTGCGCTCCCGGCGTCCGCTCTGGCCCAAAAACCAGACGGACGTCTTGTCGGCACCGTCATTGACCGCAGCAATAGCGGTCCGATTGGTGGCGCCACCGTCGTGTTCCTCGGCGATGGCCGAGCGATCACCACTGATACGACCGGCGTCTTCCGCTTCGACCGTCTACCGGTCGGCATCTTGAGATTCCTGATCCGCGCCCCGGGCTTTCCATCGTTCGGACTGGTGGTCGCCCTCGCCCGAGGGGAAGTCCTGGAGCGACGCGTCGAACTCGATTCGTCGGTCGCGGCAGCAATCGCTGCAGCGGCCGTGCCAGCCAAGACAGATCCCACGTCGCGTGCGCAAACCTTGCCGATGGTGTCAGTCGAGGCCGCGCCAAGCATGGGTCCGCGCTTCGCGAACTTCGAGCGACGTCGAAAGACCGGTGCCGGTCAATATGTCGTTCGCGAAGACATCGAGCGGGGGGGGTATTCTACCCTTCAGGACGTCGCGCGCGGTATGCGCGGCGTCACGGTGGAATGCGGTGGCGGACGTGGCTGCTACATCCGAATGGTTCGCGCACCGATGCGATGTCTGCCGGAATATGTGATCGACGACAACGTCGACAACATTTTCGGGCCGACCATGCCAGTCCGCGATATTGAGGCGATGGAGGTGTACACCGGTCCTGCCGATGTGCCGGGCGAATACGCCGGGCGGAACGCCGGATGCGGTGTGATTGTGATTTGGACCAAGTCCGGCCCGATCCGGCGCAAAAAGAACTGATCAGGGCTTGGGAGCGGTCAGCGAGATCGATCGTTGTCCGGCGACTATGACTACCGACTGCTCGATGCCCGTAGGCCAACGCACCCACAGGGTCGCCGACCCCGGCGGAGTGGCCAGCACCTGAGTCGCGGCATCCATCGACCAATAGCCGCTTCCGGCATGTACTTCGCGTAGCGGGCCACGCCGACCGTTCGCGTTGATCTGCAGTTGCGCGCCAATCGCCAGCGGATTGGATGCGGGCCCCTGCAACCGTACACGAAGCCCGGGGGTTCCGCTGATGTTTCGCCACAAGGTCATTGGCGCCCCATTCTGTGACACGGCCAAGTCTACGCGGCCGTCGGCATCATAGTCTGCGGCGGCCGCGCCACGTTGATCGCCGCGCACGGAGATTCCACTCGCCTGCACGGTCTGCGCGCGCAAGGTTCCGGTGCCGTCGCCAAGCAGCAGCAGGCCGACGCCGGCGTCGAAGCGCATGGTGTTGTTCTCGGTTGGTGAAAAGTTTTGTGCGAGAAACAGGTCTTCGTGTCCGTCCCCATTGTAGTCGGCCACCACCGGGGCGAACGCCGGCGCGAGTTGCGCTGCCGTCGGGAGCGCGCGCGCTTCGAAGTGATCTCCCCGGTTGAGGAACAGCGTATGCTCAAACGTCGTCGCGCCAACGCGAATGGCCTTCGCCGCCGCAGGGCCCAGCAGCGCGTCGACGTCGGCAGTGGCAAACTCCGAGAACGTGGCAAAGCGTTCCTTGACCGCAGGAATCGCCGACCCGATACGCGAGAATCCATCGAGTGGCATCTCTCGTTGCGTGAGAGAGTCCGCCCGCCCGAACACGAGACCGAGTCGATCATCAGCGAGTCGCGCAACCGTCAACGTGTACGGACGTGCGCTCGTCGCGCGCCACGGGATGTTGCCGCCCCAACTCGTCGCGACGATATCGAGTCGGCCGTTGCCGTCGAAGTCACCCACGTTCACGCCATTCCATCGGCTCGATCGATCACCGAGTCCCATCGTGCGCGTCGCGTCTCGCAGGGTGCCCTTGTTGTTGCGCAGCACGCGCACCGGACCGAATTCAGTGGCGACGATGAGCTCCGGGTGCGCGTCGCCATCGAGATCAGCAAAGATCGCCGCTGATACGAGGCCTAGCGCCGACAGGGCCTTGGTATTCGTCGGGTCGGCCACGAATGCGCCGGTGGCCGAACCCAGCAACAGTCGGGATTTCGCGGGCAGCGGCCACGCGCCGGGAATCGCGCGCGCGGCGATGAACAGATCGAGCAAGCCGTCAGCGTTCACGTCACCCATGGCCAGCGCCCCAACGCTCGCGGTGTCACCAGTGGTGATACTCGCGGCGGCAGCGAGTCGCGCCTGGCTGCCAACGGCCACGCCAATCACGGACGGGACGGCCAGCGCCGCGACCGCGTCGGACGCTTCGTAGTTGGACTGGCCGACCAGCAACGTCAGATCGCCGCGACCATCGAACGCCGGGAGTACGGTCGTCAAATCATACGCGTGTACTGGAGCCGCCCCGGGAAGCGGAACGAACCGACTGCCTGCATTGCGAAGCACCGTGAGTCGTCCACCGCGACCACTGGAGAACACCAGGTCTTCGCGACCATCGCGATCGACGTCGATCCAGCTCACACCAGGCCCGAGCTGACTCAGTCGCGAGGGTAACAACGGCTGTCGTCGAAAGTCGGCGAAGAGTGAATCGACATGCGTGGCACCGCCCAATAGTGCGGTGGCGTTCAGGAACAGCGGCGCGTGCGCGCCACCAGCGGGTGATTTGCGTTCGGGTGCCGGGACCGTCGCCCCGTCTTCGTTGATCTCGTACAGGCGGTTCGCGCGCGCTGATTCGACAACGCTGCGGCGTCCACTGCGCCAACGCACTTCGATGGTGCTGGCACTATCGCCAGCGGCGGCAAACGTCAATTGCGCGTCGCTGCCGGACAGGTAGTATCCACCAGACGTCAGCTCGCGCGACTGCAGTGGCAACGCACCCGATCGCAGCGTCACGACCGCACCAATCCCCCGCGAGTTGGCCGCCGCACCACGCAACCGCACGGCGATGCGCGGAGCGTTCGATGCGTTGCGGTATACGACCGACGGTGCATTGAGGCGCGTGACCACCACATCCAGCGCACCGTCGCCATCCAGGTCGGCCAATGCCAGGCCCTGCGAAATGGCGCTGTCGACACCAAAGCCCCACCACTGGCTGACGTCGTGAAACGCGAGGTCGCCGCCGTTGCGGAACGCCACGCTGCGCGCGAGCAGTTTCGGAAACTCGGCAGACTCCCGATTCCACGGTACGCGCGGAAAACTGTTGCGAATGCGATCGTACGGATCGGCCTCGCGAACATCGTACCGGTGACCATTCACGGCCAGGAGATCCTCGTAGCCGTCAAGGTCGACGTCGAGGAACGCCGACCCCCAGGTCCAATCCGTAGCCGTCACCCCGGCGAAGTCGGCGATCTGCGCCCACGTGCCGTCGCCGCGCGACAGGTGCAGCATGTTGCGCATCCATTGGGTGCGCTCTGGTGCGAGGCCGACCGGCTTGGCAAGCGGCGTGTGCGTGGGAATCTGCCGTTGTTGCGCCGCGAGCGATGGCGCCAGCATATCGGTCGTGAAAATGTCCACATGGCCATCGCGATTGACATCGGCAAAATCCACCGACATACAGGTATTGCTCGTGGCCCTCAACGCCATCGGGGGGGCGAGGCGGAAGTTGCCCGCGCCGTCGTTGAGCCAGAACAGGTCGGGATCTTCGAGGTCATTGCACACGTACAGATCGGGCGCGCCATCGCCGTTGACATCGTAAAATCGCGCGGCCAGGGTGAAGTAGTCTGGATCGACGGTGAGCGGCGCGCCTTGCTCATCGCGGAAACGCGGGCCCAGCACCGGTGTCCGCGTGAAGTGTCCCGTGCCGTCGTTCAGAAAGAACAGATCGGGCTCCGCGCGCTGCGAGCGCATGAACCCGCCAAGATCTGGTCGCGCTTCGACGCGATATTCCTTCCGCCATTCATCAACCACGACCACGGAGTCGCCGATCTTCTGGAGTACCTGATCGAACGCCCGCGCCTGCGGGGGATACGCATCGAGCGCGTTCCGCGTCTTGTACGTCCCGACATACAAATCGAGTGTCCCATTGCCATCGACGTCGGCCAAGGTCATGGTGGTCGCGTTGTAGCCGCCGGTCAGTCCGCTCGCGCTGGTGACGTTAGCGAAGTGACCCGTTCCGTCGTTTTGAAACAGGGCGACCGGACCGCCAAATGTCCCTGCCACGAGATCGAGATCACGGTCGCCGTCGACATCGGCCAACACCACACTGGTGGTGGCGAGTCCCGTGAAGTCGAGGCCACTGGCAGTGGTGACGTCAGTGAAGCGAAAACCACCATCGTTGTGATACAGCGCCGCCGGACGCTCCATCGAAGCCAACACGATGTCGGGTCGTTCGTCGCCGTCCACATCACCGAGCGCTACACCCGCGCCGTCAAGCAATCCGCGGTTGTCCAAGCCGCGCGCTTCGTCGATATCGTTCTGATGCGTGAGACCTGTCAACGCTGCAGTCAGCATGCTGAAGCCGGCGCGCCCGGTTGATGGTACCGCCAATGCGCGCCAGCGATAGCCTGACTCGCCGTGCCAGCGCACGTCGACGGTCGGCTCGCGACACGCCGTCGCGGTGGCGAGCACGGTCGCCGACACGCAGCTGGCGACCAGTCGCCAGACCCCGCGCGATGGCCAGACAGGCGTCATGAACCGCGGCGTATTTTGAGCGCGCTCACTTTGCGACCGATGCACTGACCCTGCGTGAGTCCCTCCACGACGGCGGGAAAATAGTGCACGCCCGCGTACACGCGGGACATCGCTACTTCGTTGCGAGCGGCGGAGAACGAGGCGAATCGACGAGGCGGCTGCCCGATGTCGACTTGTGTTGAGTCGATGTAAGAGATCGTGTCGCCGAGCATGGCGATGAGCACATCGACGGCGGCGCCGGACTGTACGGAGTGCCCCGAGGGATACTCAGGAAATGGCGGCGTGGGAATCACTGTCTGGAACGACGGGTCGAACACCTGCTGCACCCACGCCACCGGACGCACGACGTTGGACCGAAACTTTTCGCGCCAGCAGCCGATGAATGCATCGTGAATGGCAATCGACGTAAGCGCATACAGCGCGACCGCGTCGTCAGCACTGAGGTTCCGACGCGCGACCATCAGATTGACGACACTGATCCAATGAAAGCCCGGCGTGCCTGTCGCCACCGGATTGTCGGCCCAGAACAATGCGATCTGTTTCTGCGCCGGGGTGAGCGCCTGCACCGTGTCGTAGAACTCCTTACCGATCTTGTAGAAGTCCGAATTGACCTTCTCCGAATACGCCGGCATCGGCGGGGGGGCGCACTCGTCGCCATTGGCAATCACCAGTGTGCGCAGTCGTCCCCAGTACGGTTCGGTCGCTTTCATGGGGTTGAACGACGGGAGCGTCGTCGCGCCAGCGGGCTTCGGACGATTCGTGAATGTGCCTTTGGCGGTCGCGCGCTCCACGTCTTCCTGTACATTCGGATTCGCGAGCTGTACCAGGTCGGACTGACCAGACATGATTTGCGGGATGAACTGCGAGACATTGGCGGTGTTGGTCCACTCCTCGCGCTTCCCCGAAGGCGTCCACGATCGTCCGCGCGTTGCGAAAAAGCTGTCCGTCGCCGCCCACGCGAGAATGGCGTGACCGAGTGCGCGCCCATGCGCAAGCGCGCGCGCGCGATCGGCTGCGTTCACGCCGGACGCTGTTCGCGCGGCCACCTGTGCCGCCGCCAGCGAGTCGATGGTGCGACGTGTCCCGGGCATCCCGTCGCGGAACAGCGAATCCATGACCACGCGTCCGGCCTCGGCTGCGACCATCGGTCCGTCGAGCGCGTTCCCAGCGGGTACGGCAGGGAGCGCCGACAAGCCGTTTAACTGGCCAGCCAGTGAACGCAGTGATGACCTCGAGTCGGCCGCGTAGCCTTCGTACAGCGCCACCGCGCTGTAGGCCGAGATGCGCGCCGCCACCGGCGGACCCAACCGCTCGCTGCGTACGAAGGCGAGCGATGTGCGCATCCACTGCGAGACCAGTTGCGGATCGATCGGCGCGGGTTTGGTGCGGCAGCCTGCGGCGATACCGAGTACGGTCGCGGAAAGGCTCAGCACAAGGGCGCGATGTCGCATGGTCTGTCGAATGTGCTGGCAGGATTTGATCGGCGGTGAACGGAGAACTGTAGGTTACGACGAGTGGGCGAGCCACGATAGTACGTGTAGATTTCCGCATGCCATGGTTGATGGGTTCCACGCCGATTCGACGGATCTCGCGGCGCGCACTCGGGCGTGCACTTGGGCGTTCGCTCGCGCTGCCTCTCCTGCTTGTCGCCGCGTGTCGTGACGCGCCGCGCAGCGCCGCCGCCGACGTGCCGTATGTTGATGTTCGCCGGTTGCCACCCGGTCGCAACGCGCGCACCCCCGACATCATGTTGCAAGCGGCCGATCGCGCCCGTGTTCTCGGAGTCGATTCGGCCCCGGTACAGATGTTTGTTATCAGCGACTACCAGTGCCCCGAGTGTCGCGTTTGGTTTGACGTCACGTTGCCGGTGATTCAGGCGGAATACATCAAGACAGGCAAGGCCCGGCTCACGTGGGCGCATTACCCGCTGCGCGAGCATCCGGACGCGGTGCGGGCCGCGAGTGCGTCACTCTGTGCCGGAGTGCACGGCAAGTTTTGGGAAGCGAGCGCTCGGCTGTTCGCGGCACAAGACCAGTGGGGGGGCGCGACCGACGCCAACGTATTGATCGATTCGCTGGCGAACGCACCCGGAATCGACGCGTTCACGTTTCGCAACTGCACGGAAAGCGGACGAATGTTGCGGCAGGTTCGACTCGACATCGCGTGGGCCGACACGGCGCGGGTCGGCGCACCGCCGATGCTGTTGGTGGGCGCGCGTCGCGTGCCGGGGTCGGCGTCGCTGACGACACTCCGCGCGGCGATCGATTCGGCGATTGCGGAGGTGAGGCGCTGAAACCGACTCTTGAGGGGCACTTACCCCGCGAACCGGCAACCGAAGCAACCCCATGACTCATACACCTGCTTCCACGAGGACCGCTGCCAGGATTTCGCGAATTCGTGTCGGCCTTGGTGCTATATTGTCCTGTTTTGGGTCTTTTGACCATACCACGGGGGCGTCTGTTGGAGACAGAAGTTGAACGTCATCCGGGTAGCAGGAGGGAAGAACCGACCCAGGTCGGAGTCGAGAGAGGTGACATGCCACTCCTGCTCCCCTCCATCCTGTCGCAGTCCCTCCCCCCTGCTACCCGGATGACGTTCACCTCCTGCCTTCTTCTTCCACCCTTCTTAGATCTGGATCACGCGCCATAAGCAATAGGATCCGTCAGGCGAATGCCTGCCGGTAATCCAGCGGCGGTCCGAGCCATACGACCTCACGCGGGGGTGAGCCGCCAATCTAACACGTTTTTCTAAACTGAACTGTATTG
>JANLVM010000804.1:0-17342 GCA_031364015.1 Gemmatimonadaceae bacterium | reverse complement strand
GTTGTTGATGTCCAGTCGCGCACTCACGTCAACGACGGTCACGGCAAACACACCGTCGGCCAACGTGTCCTGCAACAACGGCAACGCACCCGTCATGGTGGGTTCCAGGCGCCCCAGAAACGCATCACGTTTCGCCCGATCTCCGACCAGAACGCGCAGCGAGTCGTCGATGATCGCACTGGCCGCGACAATCCCGCTCTCGGCCATCGACCGTGCGGTCGCTTGCGCTCGCAGATTGATCGCAATGGACGCGCTCGTGCGCGAGGCGCTGCTGGCCGCTGCCGTTACGGTGGCTAACAGCGCGACCGTCCACAGGACGACCACCAACGCAACGCCGCGCCGTTCGTGGCGTGACCTCGCGCGTCGATCGACGTGCGCGTTCATGGACGCACCGCGAGCGTCGCCAGCGGATCGAGCGCCACCACGAGCGCGGGCCGAGCGGCCGCGTCACCAAAGTCCAGGGCGATCATCACCGGTCGGGATTGCACGAGTGGCCAGTCTGCCCGCCATCGCGGCGCACTGAGGCCGCCGCCGCGCTCCAGCAATTGTATCGACAGCGCCTGAATGCTGGGTACCAGCGCATGGAGTGAGGTGGTCTCGCGAGCCGCACCAATGGGACGTGCATCGAGCACCAGTCCGGAATCGGCCACGTGCAACGTGACGCGCCATGTTGGTCCGGTGCCAAACGGTGCCCGCACGCCTTGCGACAGGAATACCAACGCCGATGCACCACTCTGCTTGCGCACGACACGCAACAAGGGTTCCTCCACCGACTCGGCGCGCGGGGCGTGGCGGAGCATATCCGTGAGCGTCGATCGCAATCGTGATTCGCGCTCCAGCGACTCCCGATGCGCCGCGATGCGTTGACGAGCGAAGGTGGCGGTTCGGAGGGCGCTACCGGCAATGGCCACGGCGATCGCGGTCAGCATGAGGGCCAGCAGCACCTCAAGCAGTGTGAATCCGCGCGGTCGAGAGGCGCGCACTAACGCCTCCCGGACGGCGAAGGCGTCAAGCGGGCCAACACATATGACGTCCCATTTGCCAATGACACCGTGACCTCGACCTGATCGACACCGGCGCGCCACACGCGACGCTGCACACGAATAGGCGCATTCGAAGCACGATACGCCGCTTCAACCTCATCAAGTGGCGTGCCTGCCACCGCTTCGGCCAACGCACTTTCGGCGTTGGCGACCGCGTGAGTCCACTCCGCACTGCGCACCTGGAGCTGAGCGGCCCCCCGTGATTGATCGAGGCACACGACGCCGACCACGGAAAGAATCACGAAGGCGATCACGGCTTCGAGCAGGGTCATGGTCTGACCGTGGTTCGCGTGGATGCGCAGGTGAGCGGATCGTATGACGCGGCGGTCGCAGTTCTGGCCACGGGCACACACCCACCAAGCGCATCAAGCAGCAACTCCAACGCCGGCAACGAGTCTCGCACATGGCCCGAGTCTACAACGGCGCCATTGCGCTGAGTCGCTACGTCCCACGCGCCATCGGGTGCCAAGCGCACGCGCAGGGGCTCCGCCCGCCGAATTGCGGCTCGTCGTGCCGACGCGACGAGCGAGTCGCTCGCCGTATCCGGCGTGCGCACGGGTCGTGCCAGTGCCGGAACGACCAGGGTCGCCGCGATCCCCATAAGGGTCAGGACGATCAGGAGTTCCAGCAGCGTCACGCCGCGGTGCACGGAGGATGAGTTGGGCAGGGCCACAGCATCACAATCTCGGACTGAACGGGGGGAAGTCAACAACCGCAGATACCCCCACGACGACTCAGATGGCTGAAACGGCAACTGCGCCATCGGGGCAAAACCGCAAAAAGCGATCGGCCAAACGCTTAGCGGATCGCTTTTGCATTTTCACCCTGATAGCGTTGTTGCCCTTCGGAATCTCCGCACCCTCCGCGTGAAGCGGCGCTACGGCTTTATCAACGGCTTGACCTTCTCCGGAATCGCAAACGCCGATTCCGGCGCGCCGTTGATGGCCACCTCCATGATCGTCACGACCATCTTCTGCGCGCCCATTGACTGCTCGATTTTTGTCGGAATCATCACGCCGCCGAACTTCTTGTACTGCGACACCGACTGCGTGATCTGCATGGTGCCCATTTGCGATTCCTGCGTGCTCGTTCCACCAAGCAGCAGTCCCGATGTCGCGGAGAAGTAGGAGACGGATTCACTCTTTGACACCTTGCGCACCATCTTGACCTTGTACGCCTTCTCCCCACCAATGGTCGTGTCACCAACCGTCTCCATGGAGGCGTACTTGTCTGCCGTGTACAGCATGTTGGCGTAGAAGTCGGCGTTCTCCGCCATGTTCGTGAGCTCCTTGTCGGCCAGCAGTCGCGGACCCTGCATGGGGTTCAAATCCCATCCCACGGATCCATTATATCCATTCACCATTTCACCCATGCCGGGAATGTCGGTCTTGCTCGCAAGCTTATTCGGCGCTGCGGCAAACACCTCCATTTTGGCGGTCAGTCCGATTGATGGGACTTCCATCGTCGCCGTCTGTTTCATCGACGTGATCTTCATGATTTCGTCCTTGCCGCCAATCGCGGCGACGTACTTCGCCACGAGGTCGGCGGCCGCAGGCAGTGCTTGTGCGCTGAGCGCGCCAGGCGCGAGGACGGTAACCGATACGCTCGCGAGAAGAGCGGCGACCCGGGCGAAAGACGTCATGCGAGAATCCTCAATGGATGGAAACGTGATGGAAACGTGCGATTGGAGACTACAGCGGGGTAATACCCTGTGGGCGCCGCCGGGCTTCTTGCGCCGCCCACGCCAACGCGGCAGCGCGCGTTGGGTCCTTCCCCTCCAATAACGCCTTGCGGGTTACGTTCGTCACGACGTCGGGCCTTACCCCGTCCCCTTCCAGCGACTTGCCCGTGGGTGAAAGGAAATCGGCGATGGCGTGGTACAGGATATCACCGTTCGGGAGCCGCTCCGGAACCGACGGCAGCGCTTGTCCCGACGTCTGGGTCCCGAACACACGCGCGCGGCCGAGCGCTTGCATGCCACCGGCAAAGATTTCGGTGGTGCTCACCGACAATTCATCCACCAGCAACGCGAGCGGACCGGCGAACGGAGAGACCGCCCGATTGCGTGTATCCACGCGTCGGGGGTTCGCCACGAACTTGAGCGCTGCGCCCCGCTGATGCATGGTCCCGATCGTGCGCGTGCTGTCGAGAAAATGACCGGCGATGCCCATGGACATGCCGCCAACGCCGCCAAAGTTTCCGCGCACATCGAGGAGAATCGCGTCGGTATCGCGCAGCGCGTCGATCGCGGCGTCAAACTGCGGTGACAGCACCGGCATCCAGATGTTGAATCGGATGATGCCGATGGACTTGCCATCCTGCTGCACGCGTTCGTACGCCAGCGACGCGGGAAATGGCGGCAGGTTGCCGAACTTTGCCATGGTGCCGGGTTCGGAGCCGCGCACGATCGAAACCGCACGCGCTCGGCCCTCCCCATCGCGAAAGGTGGCCTGCACCGCCTCACCGACCGGTCCAGCCAGCATCTGATTGGCCAGGTTGAAGGCGAGGAAAGCCGCGCGGCGAGGATCCATGTCGCGCGGGATGCGTGACATGCGCGAAGACACCGGACATCCGCGCACCGATTCGAGCAGCCAGCCCGGGCGCACACCAGCCTGTCCCGCCGCGCTGGCCACGGGAGCGTGGGTCACGACCATCGCGCCATCCAGATAGCGAAACGTGGCGCCGGTGGTGCCGTTCCGGTCGACCGATGGGCCGCTGACCCCGGCGCTGCCAGACGTCGCGTCACTCACCTCCCGCGGGATGATCGAGAAGTGTGATTGCTTGAGACGTCCGAGCATCTCAGAGAGCACGCCGCGCAACTCGCCAGTGGTCTTTGCCGCGGCGGCCCGAGGGCGCAACGTGTCACGCAATGCCCGCCAATTCACACCGTTGTAGGTGGTGTCCCAGTGGGTTCGTGCAATGATCGTCCAAGCGGTGTCGAAGGTGACGAGCGGGTCGCTAATTGGCGTGCTGGCCAGCGACGTGCTCGTGCTCGCCACTGGCATCACGCACGCGGACGGGAGTGCCGATGGACCACCCGTGGCTGCGGGGCTCGGAACGGGCGACGCCGCACCCCGTTGACAGGCCGCAGCACTCAGCAGCAGCAGGGCACCGCCGAGGTTCCGGAATCGGTGCGACAGGGGGGTATCGAACGAGCTCGTAGGCATGTGCGTGGGCTCTATGGGGAACACCGGAGGCTGATCCAATCTACAGATACGAACCGAATCGGACGTCGTTTCGGTTTCCAACCAATGCTCAGACCGAATCGGGCGACCGCAAACGATAGCGGCAACGTGCCAAGGACCGCGCGACGAATTACCATCCATTCTTGCGCCGTCGTGGCGACCCGACGTCGGGTACGCGCACGTAGGTCCCAACCGGCCGCCATTCCGCTCCCATTTGCCATGTCCACACGTCTTCATATTCTGCACGCCGCCGGCCAGTCGCTTTGGCTCGACTACATCGATCGGACCATGCTCGGCAATGGCGATCTCGTGCGCCGGATCCGCGAGGATGATCTCACCGGCATGACGTCCAATCCCACCATTTTCGAGAAGGCGCTCGCTGAGGGAGCGTCGTACGACGCGCAGCTTGAAGCGTTGCCTCTGGAGACCACCGATCGCGAGGCCTTTGAGACCGTCGCCACCACCGATGTGCGCGACGCCTGCGACGCGTTTCGCTCGGTCTACGATGCCACGGAGGGTGTCGACGGCTACGTCTCGCTTGAGGTCGCGCCCGATCTCGCACGCGACGCGGCGGGCACCATCGCCGAAGCCCACCGGCTGTGGCAAATCGTGGATCGACCCAACCTGATGATCAAGGTGCCCGGCACACCTGAGGGAGCCGAGGCGGTCCGGCAGCTCATCGCCGACGGCATCAATGTCAACGTGACCCTGCTGTTTGCGATTGAGGCGCACGCGCGCGTCATCGAAGCATTCCTGGCCGGACTCGAGCAGCGAGCGGCGGCGGGGTTGCCCGTCAACCGGATTAGTTCGGTGGCCAGTTTTTTTGTCAGCCGAGTCGATTCGGCTATCGACCAACAGTTGGAGACGATGGCCATCGCTAATGAGGCGCAGGCACACACCCTGCGCGCACTGCAGGGCAAGGCCGCGATTGCCAATGCGAAGCTGGCCTATCGATTGTTCACCGCCTCGTTCAGTGGCGCGCGATGGGACGCGCTCGCCGCGCGAGGTGCCCGTGCCCAGCGTCCGCTCTGGGCCAGCACGAGCACCAAGAACCCCTCCTATCGCGATGTGATCTACGTGGAAGCACTGATTGGTCCAAACACGGTGAACACGTTGCCGCCCGCCACGCTCGAAGCATTTCGCGATCATGGCGAGGTGCGTCAGTCGGTCACGGCGGATGTCGCCCACGCTGACCGCGCGCTGCGCGATCTTGAGGCGGCGGGCATTTCTCTCGCGGCAGTCACCGACCGCCTGCTGACCGAAGGACTGGCGTCGTTCGAGCAGTCATTCGTCACTCTCTTGGCCGGTCTGGCGCGCAAGCGCGTCGCACTGCATTCCGGATCACTCGTCGGAGCGTCACGTGTTCTCAGCCAGTGATCCTGACATGACCATTCCGCGTACCGGTCCCGAGCGCGCTGCCGCTTCGGTTGACACACCGGATGGCGACGCGGCGGTATTGCGTCGCACGCACGTGCCGCGCACGAAGATCGTCGGCACATTGGGTCCCTCCAGCAATACGGCCGACACCATTCGCGGCTTGGTCGAAGCGGGCCTCGATGTGGCGCGTATCAACTTCTCGCACGGCACACACGAACAGCACGCGCTGACGATCGCCACGGTTCGCGGGGTATCGGCGTCGCTGGGGCGGCCGGTCGCGATCATGGGCGACTTGCAAGGACCGCGCATTCGCATTGGAGATCTGCCCGCCAGGATGGACCTCACACCGGGCACCACGCTGGTGCTGGCGCCCGAGCACCTGGCGGTTGATGGCGAGATTCCAGTGACCTATGACGAACTGGCGCACGATGTCGCGCCGGGCAATCGCATTCTGATTAACGACGGATTGATTGAGTTGGTGGTGACGGCGGTGAACGAGCTGCGGGTGACGGCCACCGTGGTACACGGCGGCACCTTGTCCAGCCACAAGGGCATGAACCTGCCCGGAATCGCCGTGTCGGCGCCGTCAATCACCGACAAGGACAAGGCCGATATCGTGTTTGCGGTCGAGCACGATCTCGATGCGCTGGCCCTGAGCTTTGTGCGCCGCGCGGACGACATCGAATCGCTGCGCGCGCTGATTCCCAAGTCGATCATTATCGTCGCGAAGATCGAGAAAGATGTGGCGCTGCAGAATATCGAAGAGATTCTGCGCGCGTCCGATGCGGTGATGGTCGCCCGCGGCGACCTGGGGGTCGAACTGCCGTTCGAACAGGTCCCGATTGCGCAAAAGAACATCATTGCGTTGGCGAACCGTATGGGACGTCCGGTCATCACTGCGACGCAGATGCTGGAGTCGATGATCGAGCATCCGCGACCCACACGAGCCGAAGCGAGTGATGTCGCAAACGCGATTCTCGACGGCACCGATTGTGTCATGCTGTCGGCCGAGACGGCAGCGGGCGCGTATCCGCGTCTCGCGGTCGAGGCGATGCGGCGCATTATTCACGAGATTGAAACGCATCCGCCTCCGCACAATTCGATGCGCCCGGAGCGTCGCATTCCGAGCGGAATGAACACCGAAGAAGCCATTGCGGCGGCGACGGTGGCGGCCGTGCGTATGCTCGAGGCGCCGCTCGTGGTGGTGTTCACCAAGAGCGGGTTTACGGCGCGGATCGTGGCGTCCCATCGACCGTCGGTGCCGATCCTCGCGCTCACCGATGAACCCCGGGTGTGCCGACAGCTCTCCCTCGTGTGGGGGGTCGTGCCGCGACTCGTGCCCACGGCGCGCGGGTACGACCACATGGTCGCCATGGCGCTTCGCGAGGCGCTGGACCTCGGCATGGTGATCAAGGGCGATCGGGTCCTGGTGACCGCCGGCGTGCCCTTTGATGTCCCGGGCACGACCAATTTGCTGAAAGTCGAAACCGTGTGATACGAGACGCGCAGCGGAATGCGGCCGTGCGCCTGAGATTTCTTGGAACGGGCACCAGCTTCGGGGTGCCGCAGATCGGGTGTCTGTGCGCGGTGTGTCACTCGGTCGACCCGCGCGACAAGCGCACCCGGTGCGGGGCCATCATTGAGACGGCAGATGGCACGCGATTGTTGATCGACACGCCCCCCGAACTGCGACTGCAACTCGTGGCGGCGGGCATTTCCGACGTCGACGGCGTGCTGTTTACTCACGAGCACGCCGACCACATTCATGGCATTGACGATCTGCGCTCGTTCACCATGCGCCGCAAATCGCCGCTGCGGTTGTTTGGCGCGCCGGAGACGCTCGATATCCTGCGCGCGCGCTTTCCCTATATTGTCGACGACCGATTGCGCCCGTTGCCTGGAACAACCAGGCCGGAAGGCATCCTTGTGCCCGTGCAGGCTGGAGTCGCGTTTACGGTGCGCGGCGCGACGATCATGCCCATTGCGATTCCGCACGGGGGCACAGCGGTGCTGGGCTTTCGCATTGGCGACATCGGCTACGTCACCGATGCGAAGTCGCTGCCGCCAGTCGCCCGTGATGCCCTGGCCGGTGTGCGTGTGCTGGTCCTCAACGCGCTCTTGCGCGGCCAACACCCGACGCATCTGTCCATCGCGGATGCGGTGCGTGTCGCGCAGGAAATTGGCGCAGAGCGCACGTTTCTCACGCACTTGACCCACGAAAACTTCCACGCTGAGCTCGCGGCTGAGTTGCCATCCGGCATCAGTCCGGCGTACGACGGCCTGGAGGTCACCCTCGACCAGGATATGCCACCATGACGCTGGCGATCGATTTCACGAATATGATGGCCGGGGCGCTCCCCGACGGCATCGGGATCACGGAATCGGAGTGGCGCGAGTCACGCGCGGCGTTTGCAGCGGCACACGCGGCGGTCGAGGCGCTGCGCACCTCGCTGGGTTTCCTCTCGCTTCCAACCAACGAGCCACTGCTATCAGCGACGCTCACTGTGGTCGAGCAAGTACGTGGTCGATTCACCGACGTCCTGCTGTTGGGCATTGGCGGCTCGGCGCTCGGGCCGATCGCCTTGCGCTCGGCGTTGCGACCGCTCGCCTGGAACACGCTCGATGCCGCAGCGCGGGGCGGGCATCCGCGACTCCATGTGCTCGACAATGTCGACCCCGGTACCATTGCGACCGTCCTGTCGCGACTCGATCTGACGCTAACGTTAGTGCTCGTCGTTTCCAAGTCGGGCGGTACGGTGGAGACGATGGCGCAGTATCTCATTGTTCGCGAGGCGCTCGCGAGCGCGGTGGGCGAGACACGCGCGCGCGATCATCTGGTGTTCGTTACGGATCCCGAGGTGGGCTCGCTGCGGCGTATTGCGCGCGCCGAGGGCATAACGACCCTCGACATTCCGTCCAACGTGGGGGGTCGATTCTCGGTCTTTTCACCGGTCGGCATTCTCCCTGCGGCACTCATGGGTATCGACGTGCGAGCGTTGCTGGCCGGCGCGGCGCATATCACCTCGCGCGCTGCCAGTGACAATCCGGCGGAGAATCCGGCCGGCGCGTTCGCCGTACTGCAATGGCTCGCCGATACTCGGCACGGGCGGCACATCCAGGTGCTGATGCCATATGCCGATCCGCTGCGCGACATCGCCCTGTGGTTTGTCCAACTGTGGGCAGAATCGCTAGGCAAGACGCGTGCGGACGGCGGATTTACGGGGCCGACGCCGCTCGCGGCCGTGGGTGCGACGGATCAGCACTCACAAGTGCAGCTTTTTATGGAGGGTCCACGCGACAAGACCGTCACATTTATCTCAGTGCGCGGTCGCGAGCAGCAAGGACCTATACCGACTCGCCATGGCGACATCCCTGAGCTCGCCTATCTGCGCGGTCACTCGCTGGGCGAACTCCTTGACATCGAGCAGCGAGCAACCGCCGGGGCGCTAGCCGCTCGAGGGCGTTTCAATGCCAATATCCTGCTGGACAGCGTCGACGCGTGGCACGTCGGTGCGTTGCTGCAGCTGTTTGCATTGGCCACCGCCTATGCGGGTGCGCTGTACGGGGTGAATGCTTTCGACCAGCCGGGTGTCGAGCTGGGCAAGAACTTCGCGTACGCGATGCTCGGCAAGCCCGGCAGTGATGCGGCTCGCGCCGAGTGGGACGCGTTGCCCAAGCCGGATCCGCGCTGGACGGTCTGACGGCAACGCGCGGGGCGGTCACTCACTCGCCGGCATTCTGCCCGTCCCCTTGCCGAGGACGTCCTGTTGATGGGAAGTTAGAATTCGATCTGAAACGGTTCGACACGCTGTCGACTTGGCCTCGCTTCTCCGCTCGCCCTCCCCCTTGCCGATGACTCCTGAAACCTCGTCTACGACCCTCCTTTTTGGTGGTGCCGTCACGGTAGAAAATGGACGTGTGCACGTGCACGATCCCAACGCGCTGACGACGCCGCACATGGACACGCTCGTCTGGCAGGCCGTATTCGCCGATGAGACCGAGCGAAACACCGCCCGGTGGCTGCTGTGGGAGTTGGGGCAGATTGCCGGTGTGCGTCCGGCATCAATCCACGACCTGTACGTCGCGCGTGGTCAGGGGAAGTGCGGCGGTTTCACCGTGCCGGCCATGAATGTGCGCGGTATGACGTATGACACGGCACGATCAATCTTCCGTACGGCGAACGCGATGGATGCCGGCGCATTTATTCTCGAAATCGCCCGCTCGGAAATCGCGTACACCGAACAGCGTCCGGCGGAGTATGTGTCCGTGATGCTGGCGGCGGCGCTGCGTGAGGGGTTCCGCGGTCCGCTGTTTATTCAGGGCGATCATTTCCAGGTGAACCACAAGAAGTACGCGGTCGATCCGATTTCGGAGGTGAACGCGGTGAAGGCGATCGTGACGGAGGCTGTCGCCGCCGGGTTCTACAACATCGACGTGGATACCTCGACGCTGGTCGACCTGTCAAAGCCTACCCTGTCCGAGCAGCAGCGCCTCAACTACGAGGTATGTGTGGAGATCATACGCGCGGTCCGTGCCGAGGAGCCGGCGGGTGTGACGATTTCTGTTGGCGGCGAAATTGGTGAGGTGGGGACGGAGAACAGTACGCCGGCGGAACTTGAGGCCTTTATGGAGGGTTTCAACCGTACGCTGGCCGCACAGGCGCCAGGCATGGCTGGCCTTTCGAAAATTTCCGTGCAGTCGGGCACATCCCACGGGGGAGTTGTCCTGGCCGATGGATCAATTGCCGATGTAAACCTTGACCTCGATACGCTGGGAACGCTTTCGAAAATGGCGCGTGACCGGTATGCCATGTCCGGCGCCGTGCAGCACGGTGCGTCTACGCTTCCCGATGGCGCGTTCAACAACTTTCCACGCATCGAGACTGCAGAGATCCATCTCGCGACAAACTTCCAGAACATGATGTACGATCACATTCCGGCCGAGCTCAAGCAGGAGATTTACGGGTGGCTTGATGTCCATGCGAAGGACGAGCGGAAGGCGACCGACAGCAACGAGCAGTTTTACTACAAGACCCGCAAGAAAGCGATTGGACCGTTCAAGCAGCGGCTCTGGAGTTTGCCGGCTGATATGCGGGCGACGTTGGGTGCGGCCTACGACAAGAAATTTGGATTTCTGTTTTCGCAGCTGGCCATTGGCGGTACACGGGAAACGGTGGCGCGTTTTGTGAAACCGCCTGCACAACATCGATCCGCGCCCGATGGGGCGACGAAGTTCGTGGCGGCGCCTGATGACGCCGATCTTTCTGACTAGCAGTGACACTTGACTTCAAGGAGGTTTGCCAATGTTTCGACGCGACGAATACGATGACGAACGGGTAGTCGTGGTGGAGCAGGGTGGCGGCAATAGCGTAGGGCTGCTGCTCCTTGGGCTCGCCATCGGTGCCGGCGCCGCACTCCTGTTTGCTCCGGCAAGCGGGCAAGAAACGCGCGAGCGTCTGCAGCGCGAAGCTCGTCGTGCTGGCCAGCGGGTGAAGGAGCTGACGGATGAGGCCAGCAGCGAGTTGGTTGGTCGCGTCGGTCGCACGCGCGAGAAATTTGATGAGCGGGTAGCGCGCGCCAAAGATGCGGTCCGGTCGCGGACGCGGGCGGTTGGCGACGCGGTCGACGCTGGACGCGACGCGGCGTCGCAGGCCAGGTCGGAGCTCGAGCGTGCCGTAGCCGACTCCAAGCGCGCCTACGCCGACAGCCGCCGTGCGTACCGTGAGGCCCGTCGACAGGACATGTCACTGGCCGATGCGCCGCTCGCGGACGTCCCGGGAAGTATTACCTCTTCAGAGGCAGGGCAGGATTCCGCTGACAGCGCTCCGCGAAACGGCTAACGTCTGGTGGGACGTTGGGCGTCGCGTATGGAAACAGGGCGAAGAAGACAACGTCTTGTTTCTGGCAGGCGGGCTGGCGTTCAACATCCTGCTGGCACTCGTGCCGTTCGTACTGCTATTGATCTCCGGGATTGCGCTGCTTCTGGGAAGCGAACCGGAGGCAGCGGCGCGAACGGTCACGGGGTTGTTACTGGCGTTTCTGCCCAACGACTCGCCCTCGGCCATCGATCTGATCAGTAGCATCGTTGGTGACGTGATGCGCACACAGGGCGCGGTCACGCTGTACGCCGCCGTCGGCTTCGCCTGGTTTTCCACGCGATTGTTCGGATCGTTACGCAGCGTTTTGGCGCTCATTTTCGACGGCACCGATCGCGGCATCGTGGTGGGGAAGCTATTCGATTTTGGTGCGACGATCGTGGCCACCATGGCGATGGTGGTGTACATCGCCATGTCGGCCTATCTTGACCTCGCGACCACGCGGGGCGCCGCGCTGCTCACGCGCATCGGGCTCCGCGAATCGGCGATGGGCACGCTGACCTACGTGACGGGGCGACTGGTCGCGGTTTCGATCGTGTTCGGACTGTTCTACGCGCTGTACCACGGACTTCCGCGCCGACGCCCGTCCGTCCGAACCGCGCTCACGGCGGCCGCTGCGGCTGCGCTGATGTTTGAGATTGCACGCCATCTGTTTGCGGTGCTGGTACGCCAATTCGATCCCGGGTCGCTGTATACCGGGACGATTGCGGTGATTGTCGCCGTGGTGTTCTGGACGTACTACGGTGCGCTATTGTTCCTCATGGGCGGCGAGATTGCGCAGGCCCTTGGGCTGCGCCGCGTCGAATTCCAGGCGCTGGCGCGTCACGTTCCGCCGCCTGCACCCGGAAAAACACCGATTGGACGAACACTCGCGGGACGAGCTGCGGCGGGACGAGCAGCCGCGAAAGCTCCCAACAGTAAGTCCGCACCGCCGCGCACACCGCCGCGCAAGTTGTCCTGATCGATATCGTTTCTCGCCCCCCAAATATGTCCGCGACGTCCCACACCGTGATTGATCTCCGCAGCGACACTGTCACACGTCCTACCGCAGCGATGCGACGCGCCATGGCCGACGCGGAAGTCGGGGATGACGTACTCGACGGCGATCCCACGGCGCGACGGCTCGAAGCGGTCGTCGCCGAACGGCTTGGCAAGGAACGCGCGCTCTTCTTTCCCACCGGGACGATGGCGAATCAGGCCGCGATCTGGCTGCTGTCGAAACCTGGCTCAGAAATTCTGGTTGATGGCGACGCACACATCGTGACGTCGGAGATGTCCGCCGCGGCCGCGTTTGCTGGCGTGCAAGTCCGCGTGGTGCGTGCAGCGAATGCGGTGATGAATGCCGCCGATGTCTCGGCGAGTCTTCCCACGGCAGGCGACGCACCCGAGCAGACGTTGTTGTGCATCGAGAACACGCACAACAGTGCGGGCGGAGCGGTCACCACACTTGACGCGATGCAGGCGCTACACAGGGTTGCCTCGCGGGCGGGGCTGGCCGTGCATCTGGATGGCGCCCGCCTCTGGAACGCGTCGGCTGCGACCGGGACAGCACTCGCCGACTTTGCCGCGTGCGCCGACACCGTGATGGTGTCGTTCTCCAAAGGACTCGGTGCGCCCGTGGGCGCCGCATTGGCCGGCACGGCCGAGGTCATCGCGCGCGCCGTACGCGTGCGGCGGCGACTGGGCGGCGGCATGCGGCAAAGCGGCATCATCGCCGCTGGCGCGTTGTACGGTGTCGAGCATCATGTGTCTCGCCTCCCCGACGATCACGAAACCGCACGCATGTTTGCGCAGGCGGTCGACGGCATCGGTGGCGCCAGAGTCGTACGGCCTGATACGAACATCGTGATGATCGACTTGCCAACGCCGCGCGCGGCGGAGGTGGTGGCGCGGGCACAAGCGCTCGGATTGCGTGTCTCGCATTGGCATGACTCGCGCGTGCGCGCGGTGACACATCTCGACGCATCGCCTGAGGTGGTGGCCGAAGCGGCGCGGCGTTTGGCGCAGGCGTTGGATGCGCACTGATTGATGTGCCGCAGGTGGTCGGCAACTCCCTCCGCAGCGTGCACATCACCGTTCCGCTGCAGCCTCTCGTCATGCCTTGAGGTTGTGCAATTCGCTCAACCTCGCGGGCAAGATACACGGGGCGTGGTGGCACGCAGGTGTGTGGGGCTGGGCCGAACGTGCCGATGGCGGTGCCCGCTATCAGTGCGACTGTGTGCAGAGTGATCACCATGATTTCCGCCTACCGTGGGCGAGTCGACTGAACGAGGGAGCGCCGCGAGCCCGCTGCGTTTCACGTCGTGTCAGGAAAATGCTGCCTGAAAAAATCGGGCCAGATCGATGGTGAACGGCACCAACATTCCCTCCGGGTGCCACGTGACTTCCTTGCTGAGCAACTCGCCCGGGTCGTCGCGACCGCGCCACCGCGAGACGTTCCGCGCCTCGGGATTGAATACCCAGTACTCACCCACGCCCTCGCGCAGGTACAGGTCGCGCTTGACCTGATAGTCGAGCAGTGGATTGCTCGGCGACACGACCTCCACGGCGAGAAGTAGGTGGTGTAGATCGTACGGGTACGCGGGACGCTTTCCGTCGCGCAGGCGAACCACAAAGACGTCTGGCTGCACACGATTCCGGCGGCGGTCGCCGCGTCGCACGTCCGTCGGCGAGACCATGGGCTTGCCCACGCCACTGCCCATGAGGTAGTCGCGCAGCAGGGCGTACAGCTCGCCGACAATGTCTTGATGCCCTTCACCAGGGCCGGGCGTCACAAACAACTCCCCGTCGACAATCTCGTAGCGCTGCCCATCGTCCGGCAGCGCATCGAGCATCTCGACGGTCCAATCGTTGATGGTCGCTGACATGCCCATACGATATTCCAATAGGTGCGGGGAGAGCAAGTACGCATGGCACAGCATAGCTGTGTAACGCTGGCGGTTCGTCACCCAATTCACGCGTTTGGGGCGAAATCGCGCGAGTGGGATTGACCCGATTTCGTGAACACCTCACGCACCCTGATTGCAGGGTGGAGGTGTCACATGAAAGCAAACCGGAAGGCAGGTCCAGCAGGACGCCGTGAGCGCCGCGCATTCAGTGCGGAGTTCAAGGCGGAGGCGGTGCGGATTTGATCCACACTTCCAGCGGTAACTGGAGCACACGGGGTGGCGAGTTGACGAAGCGTTCTGGGTGCTGGTGATAGGTGGCATCCAGCACGCGCTGTCGCTGCGCGTGGACGGTGGGGGCCTGGCCGCCGTGGACGGTGGCGGGCGTGCTGAACCCGCGGGATTTGCGCTGAATTCTCCAGAAACCAGGAAATGCATGTATCCTCGCCCCCGGCGGTCCGGTGGATTGGTACCGTCGGGCAAGGAAATGCCACGCATCAAGCGGGGCACGCTCGCTACGTTGTCGTAGGGACCGGGTGCACCAGTCTCGACGTCGCCTCCGCGTTCAGGCCGTACACCGATCACACGCACACCATTGCCCGACAACCGCCCCACCGTTTCGCTCACCCCCGACGACGTCCTGCGCGACGTCTTCGGCTTCGATGAATTCCGGCCCGGACAGCGCGAGGTCATCGACGCGGTGCTGGCCGGTAAGGATTGCATTGCCCTGATGCCAACGGGGGCGGGCAAGTCGCTCACCTATCAGTTGCCGGCCCGACTGCTCGAGGGGACGGTGCTCGTGATTTCGCCGCTCATCTCGCTGATGAAAGACCAGGTCGATGCCGTCGCGGGGCTGGGATTTTCGGTGGCGGCCATCAACTCGACGTTATCAGGTGACGAGCGTCGCGCGCGCATGGAGGCGTTTCGAGCCGGCGCGTACGAACTGGTGTTCCTCGCGCCCGAAGCGCTCGACGGCTACCTCGGCGACTTCGTGCGCGGCTGCCCCATCTCGCTGCTCGTGGTAGATGAAGCGCACTGCATCAGCCAGTGGGGACACGATTTCCGTCCGTCGTACCGACGCTTGCAGGGTCTCAAGGAGCAGCTCGATGTGCCCGTGCTCGCGCTGACCGCGACGGCGACCCGACGCGTCGCGCTGGATATTTTGCGACAACTCGGCATGCGGAAACCGGCGGGCTTCAAGGGGTCGTTCTTCCGGCCCAATCTCCAGATCGCGACGCGCAAGAAAGGGCAGGGCGGCAACACCCGCACGGAAATGCTCGCGCTCATTCGCGCGCATGCCGACGAGAGTGGCATTGTGTATTGCCAAAGCCGCAAAGGCGTGGAACAAACGGCGGAGTTCCTGTCGGCGCAGGGCGTCCGTGCGCTCCCCTATCACGCCGGCCTTGAGCCCGACGAACGGGCGCGCAATCAAGAGGCGTTTCAGCGCGACGATATCGACGTCATGGTCGCCACAGTCGCGTTCGGAATGGGTATCGACAAGTCGAATGTGCGATTCGTCATTCACCGCGACATGCCGAAGGACATCGAGTCGTGGTATCAGGAAATCGGCCGTGCCGGGCGCGATGGCTTGCCCAGCGACTGTGTGCTCTTTTACTCGTGGGCCGACGTCAAGCTGCACGAGCGTTTTCTCGATAACCTGGACGACGATGACGTCCGCGAGCGGACCCGTCTGGCGACTGTGGCACTCTTCAATCTGGTGGAACGGGGCCGCTGTCGGCATCAGGCCCTCGTGGCCCACTTCGACGAGGTCATCGCGCCATGCGGGAGCGCGTGCGACGTGTGCACCGGTCAGCGCATCAATGTGCGCATCGCCGAGTTGGTCGAGTCGCAGGTAGGTACTGGGCGAGGCCGACGGGCCGTTTCGCGCGGTGGCGTGAGCGGACAGACGTCGCGCGGCCCTGATGCGGCGACGCTCGACGACGATGAGCGGGCGCTGTTCGACCAGCTGCGCGTGTTGCGACGACAGCTGGCGGATGAATCCGGCGTCCCCGCGTACATCGTCTTCGGCGACAAGGTATTGCTGGAAATGGTGGCGCGGCGGCCCACCACGTCGCGCGAGCTGTTGCAGGTGCCGGGCGTGGGTGAGGCGAAGTTGGAGCGGTATGGGGCGGCGTTCCTCGATGTGCTGCTCGGTGGCTGACACGCCGGTTTGATAGCAAGTTTGGACAAGTCCATTCGCCGATCGCCACCTACCATCCACACCACCATCCGATGCGCCGGCTGCTGCTCACCATTGCCTTCCTCTCGCCGAACGCGGCTCAGGCCCAACCCACCGTGCGCCAGATCGATGGTGCGCCGTTCGCCGCCACGATCGTCGCCGCGCCTGCGGCCAACGCGGTCGCGTTCGTGCTCAACGCGCGCGGCGTGCGCAACATTTGGGTGACCGACTCCACCCGCGCTGACGCGCGCATGGTCACGGCCTTCACGGAGGACGATGGCCAGGATATCACGTCGCTCGCCTTCAGCGCCGATGGACGCACCCTGTACTTCGTGCGCGGTGGTGGCCCCAATCGCGCGGGCGAGATACCCAATCCGACAAGCGACCCGGCGGGCGCGGAGCAGGCGATCTGGCGCGTGCGGCTTGATGCGACCGCGGCCGTGCGTGTCACTGAGGGATCGTCGCCAACACCGGCGCCACGCGGCGGCAGTTTCGCTTTCACGCGCCGAGGCGCGCTCTGGATGGCGACGGCCGGCGCGGATTCCATGCGCACGATGCCGCTGTTCAAGATGCGCGGCGGCGGCGGGTCGATGCGCTGGTCACCATCGGGTGAACAACTCGCCTTCGTCTCCAATCGTGGTACGCACAGTTTCGTGGGTGTGTTCACGCTGGCCTCCCGGGAGCTCCGCTGGATCGCCCCCCGTACGGACAGCGACAATTCTCCGGTGTGGTCGCGCGCCGGAGCGCGACTCGCCTTTCTCCGCCTGCCTTACGAAGGGCAGAAGCTCGGCTTTCGCG
>JANLVM010000748.1:0-5735 GCA_031364015.1 Gemmatimonadaceae bacterium | reverse complement strand
TGTGGCATGCCCTGAATGATCGCCAGCGGATTGCCACTACCGGGCGCCATGATGAGCACGTCGTACCTGGCGCGCACATCGGGCAACTTCGGAATATCCTGGAAGCTGATGTAGTCGTACGGAATGCTCAGCGCATCGAACGCATAGCGCCACCAGCCTTCGGTTTGTGTACTCGTCCAGCTGTGCACCATGGCCACTCGCGCGGCGCGCAGTGGGTGCGTTTTCACGGTTGGCGCTGCGGACAGCGCAGTGGCACTCAGCCCCAGGTCGCGCGTCGCCTTGTCGAGCGCCTCGCGCGCGACGCCACGCACGATAAACGTGCCACGATTGAAGCGCTTGCCACCCAACTCGAACGATTCCTCGGCTGCTTGAAAATCCGCATCCTTGAACTGGTAACGCAGTGTGATGAGCGCGTTGTCGGCATTGTGGTTGATTGCGAAGACGCTGCCGGCGCCGCTGACACCACCCGGTGCGGTGACCGCACCAGTCACGCGCGTCATCGGTGCGTTGAGCACCATCGTGTCGACCACGCGTACGGCCTGCACGCCGAAGGACTCGGGGAAAGTCCAACCCGTATCGTCGTAGGGCGTCTTCTGTGCGTCGTTGGGGCTCCAGTACTGATAGTCCAGTAACGCGTCGGCGATGCGCGAATACGGCTGATCCATGCGCACGATGTATGAGCCAACGGGAAAGCGACGTACTTCAGTGGTAGGGGCTGGAGAGCGGACGCTATCGGTGGTCGACGCGATGCCGCCGCCCACACCCGCGTCGGCAGCGCCTCCACCTCGGCCCTCTCGGCCGCCACCTCCCGCCACCGCCGCGCGACGCACCGGAAGGGTCACACTGAACTCGGCGGTCGCGCGCGAAATCTCTACGCCCTGCTTCTGCAGAATGCGCAGCAACTCCGCCTGCGTGCCCAGTCGCGTATCACTCGCCGACAACACGTACGCCGCTGGGCCCTCGGTCTTCGACTTCTGAATGGAACGCTTAGATTTCTCGTAGAAGTTGCGCAGCAGTTGCACGCGGGTATTCGCCGTGTAGTTGAGCGAGACGAGAAGTCCCGTGATTTCGTAGTTGTTGTTGTTGCGCAGTGACCATTTGAATCGACCCGTGATAGGCGGATTCTGACGAAACCAGGTGCGCGACGTTTCACCGGCCGATAGTTGCCGCTCCAACGTCTCGCCTGTACCGCCATTGCCAAACGTTTCGTACAAGCGGCTTATGCCGTTGTGCGTTGCGGCGATGAACATCAGGTAGCCGGGCGACCACGTATCGAAGTTGCCGTGCGCGTACACGCCTGGCATGCCAAGTCGGGTCATCTCCTGCACATTGTTCCATCCGATCATCTGCCACTCGTTAGTGAGCAGCGGATCGATCCAGGCGTTGTAGGGCCCGTCGCCAATAGTGTTGTCGTACAGGAACGACCCCGACTCATGCAGGTCGTGCAACACTTGCGCTTTCCAGCCCACGTACGTGTTGAGAACATTCTGCGTGAGCTTGAGCGTCATCGCCATGGCGTCGCGATTGTTGTCATGCGCGACATACTTACCCCAGTACAAGAGACCTGGTGGGGTCTGTCCGGGGTGCGCCATCTTCCACTTGAAGACGTCGACCACACGGTCGCGGCCATCTACCTCCACGATCGGTGTGATGAGGGTGATCACATGATCGCGGATGTTCTTCACGTACGGGCTGTCGTCCACCGCCAGTCGATACGCCAACTCCATCAGTGCCGTGGGAGCGCCGGCTTCGGTAGAGTGAATGGTGCCCGTGATGTAGTAGACGGGCGCGGCACTGTGAGCCAGCTGGTCGGCGACGGCGTCATTCATCTGAATGGTGCGCGGGTCGGCCAGTTTGGCGAGCTTGGCCTTGTTGTCGTCCATCTTCGACAAGAGCGCCTCGGACGCCACCGCGACGGCAATCATCTCCCGTCCTTCCTCGGTCGTACCGATGGAGTACACGCGAACACGCGGTGACGCTTTGGCAAGCAGTCGCATGTACTCGTAAACCTCTTTCGAGTACGGCAGCTTGTTGGGCGCGCCGGCAATGTCGCCCAGCACCGCGGTGGGTGTCGGGATGCCTTTGGCCGCCGGCATGTAGTCCACAAGCGACGACAAGAAGAAGGGTTCGGTGGTGTACTCCTTGATCTTCCTCGTGTACTCCTCGTCGATGGGCTGGCTCGGATTGCGTCCCGGCTTGGCCGTTGAGATCGCGCTTTGTGCGCTGAGCGTAGCGACGGCAAGCGTTGGCAGTGCGCTGCTGCCAAGCAGAAACGAAACGCTCACGCGCCGCGTGAACTGGCCGAGTACGGAAACGCATTGCGGCATTGCAAACCTCGGAGGGAGTCGGGTCCGGGGAGTGGAGATGTTGGAGGTGCCCCGGCACGCAGGGGAAGATGCCGCCTCCCATCGTTTTCGACTACCTCCTCGCCCCGCTCTTGCGGGTTTAGCGACGCGGAGCGCACGTTGTGTAGATGCTCAACTCCTCACCATTCCGCGCAGTGCGCTATGTCGCGGCACTCATCGCGCTCCTGCTTGCGTTTCCCCGCGCCGCGCATGCCACCTGGTCCGTGATTGCCATCGACATGGCCACGGGCCGACTGGTGATTGCATCGGCCACCTGCGTCAACAACAACGACGCGTTTCTGATGGGCATTCAGGCGGTCATCGTGCCGGGCAAGGGCGTGGCGGCCTGTCAGGCTGGCGTTGACGGTACGCATGCCAATCAGATGCTGGTGTATGCCGAGCTGCAGAAGGGCACGGATCCCGCTCGCATCATTGAGATGCTCTCGGCCGATCCGGCATTCCAGTCGCGGCAGTTTGGCATTCTCGACCTGCAAGGGCGGAGCGCTGGTCATTCGGGGCTCACCAACGGGTACGTCTCGCAGGACATACAGGGACGCGTGCCGGGCACGCAGATCTACTACTCCATTCAGGGCAACATCCTTCGTCCCGGCGATGTCATTCCGAACGCGGTGAAGGCGTTTCTGCACACGAACGGCGCGCTCACCGATCGTGTGATCGCGGCCCTGGAAATCGCCGACACCTATGGCGGTGACAGCCGCTGCACCTGCCCGCCGCTCCCCGCAGATGGTTCGAAGCCGCTGGTCGCGTGCGAGGGCAAGACATCGCACATAGCGTATATCCTGATGGCCGACAAGAGTGACAGCAATGGCGACTCGCACAACAACGGCAAGTACGCGATGTACATCACGGTGACGCAGCCGGGGCAGGGTGGCGCGAACGTGATTCGGCCGGGCGAGAACCTGAACCCGGTGAAAACGCTGCGTCTGCGGTATGACGCGTGGCGGAAAGTGCAGCCGGCGTCGTTCAAGTGAACGGTTCCGTGCGGGTGTGCCGCACGCCAATCGCGGCAGTGGTAGTGGCGATGGCGCTGTGCGCCGAGGCGGCGTGGGCGCAGACACCGCCGCCGCCCGTCGCGCAACCGGTGGTGCAACTGGTGGTGCAACCGCCGGCACGCGGCGGCGGAGGGCGTGGACGCGGTGGTGTGCGGGTGATGACACTCACATCCAGCGCATTCACCGATGGCGGACAGATTCCCGCGAAGTACGCCCAAACAGGACGCGACGTGTCGCCGGCGTTGACGTGGAGTGGCGCGCCTGATTCCACGCAAAGCTTTGTCCTCATCGTGCATGACGCTGACGCTGCGATCGGCGACGGCACCAGCGACATGTTGCACTGGATGGTATGGAACATCCCTGGCAGCGCGACCTCGCTTCCGGAAGGGGTACCGCAGGGTGCGCAAGTGGCGAACGGTCTGCGACAGATCAGCGGCACCGGTCCGTACTACCGTGGACCAGCTGCTCCGTCTCCCGGTCCCGCGCACCACTACATCTTCGAACTGTACGCCCTCGACATAGCACTGAATGTGCCGGCCGTAGGGATGTCGCCACCACAGGTACGCGACGCGGTCATGGCGGCGATGGCGACGCACATTCGCGGCAAGGCGGTCATGGTTGGGCTGTACCGGAGGCCCGCGCCGTAGTCGACGGATTGCGTTCGTTCACATCTTTGGCGCGTCGTCGGCTACACTGCTGGCATGTATCCGCTGATCAGTATTGGCTCGCTGCAGCTCTCGTCGTTCTCCGTCATGATGGCGCTGGCCTTCTTGACGGCGGCCTTGTTGGGGGTCCGCCAGGCCCAGTTTCTGAAGGTAGACTCCGGCATTGTCTGGACGCTCCTTCCCTGGGCCGCCGTATCAGGACTGGTGGGCGCGCAGTTGTACTCCATCGTATTGAACGTGCTCGTGCGTTCGACCACTCTGCCGTGGGCGCTCTCCAATCGCGGCCAGGTATTCTATGGCGGCCTTATCGCTGGAACCCTGGTCACCGCGTGGCGTTTTCGACGCACGGGTCTGCCGCTGCATCTCCTGTTCGACTACGGCGCACCGTGCGTCGCGATTGCGCATGCGATCGGACGCATTGGCTGCTTTCTGGTAGGTGACGACTACGGATACCCGACTTCCGTGCCTTGGGCAGTAGCATTCCCCAATGGGGCGCCACCAAGCACTGCTGGGTATCTGCGATCGATGGGAGCCGAGATCGCATCGGATGTTCCTGCGGCGGCCGTGATGTCGGTGCATCCGGTGCAGCTGTATGAAGCGTTGGTGCTTATCGTGCTGGGCGTGCTGTTATGGCGCGCGTCGCGGCGGCCGCACAAGGCCTTCAGCGTGTTCATGCTCTACGCGTTGGCGTACGGAGCGTGGCGATTCGTCGTCGAATTCTGGCGCCCAAAGAACGACCATCTGCTTGTCGGCCTCACCAGCGCGCAACTCATCAGCCTTGGACTGATCGCCCTCGGTACGGGACTCTTTATTCGTATGCGTCGCGCCCCAAACGTGGCGCAATAGCGTGCCGCCGACGGCCCGCGCGGCGTTCTGGCGCCGCGCCGTGATGGGATACGCCGGTTTCGGGGCGTCGCTGGCGTACTGCATCGTTCGTGTCGCGCATCGCGGACTGCTCGGCGCGCGCGCTGGAGCAAACGAATCCATCGCGAAAGACACGGCGCGCGTGATGGCACGCCTCGTCTGCGCCGGTGGCGACATTCGCGTTCGAGTGATCGATGGCGAGCGCATGACGCAATTGCAACCCTGCGTTTACGTCGCCAATCATCAGAGTATTGTCGACTATCCGATTCTCGCGACGATCTTTCCCGCTCGTACAGTGATCGTTGGCAAAGCCGAGATCGGACGGATCCCGCTTATCGGATGGCTGTTCCGGGTAACCGGAAATGTCCTGCTGGCGCGCGCAAACGGGCGCGGTGCCGCCGATACACTCACCGAACTCGTGAAGGCCATCGTGAGAGACGGACAGAGCATCTGGATGTTTCCCGAAGGCACGCGGCGACGGACAGCCGAACCGATGCTCCCGTTCAAGAGCGGCGCTTTCCGTGTAGCGGCCGCCGCCGGAGTGCCAATTGTTCCGGTGGTTGTGTCGTCACTGACTCCGCACATTGATCTGGCGACACGTCAAGCCGAACCGACCACGATCACCATTCGCGTACTCACCGCACGCGCGGTAGATGACGACGAGGCTCACATTCGCACGGCGGTGGCCGAGACGAGAGACGCCATGGTCCTGGCGTTCTGCGAGATGTCGCCGACGCAAACATGAGCGGGGCCGTCGTGATGACGGCCCCGCTCATGGTACACCGTATTCGAGGCGCGACGGCGCGTCAGGGCACGATGGTCATCGTTATTTCACCACCAGCACCAAG
>JANLVM010000735.1:0-2604 GCA_031364015.1 Gemmatimonadaceae bacterium | reverse complement strand
CCGAGCGATTCTCGAAACCGGGGATGAGTGTTCGCGCCGCCGCCGACTCGTCAGTTGTGCTCCGGGCGCGCGGTCTTGCCGCACTTGGCCTGATCGAAAGCGATACCGCAATGTTCGATCCGCCGTGGGCCGTGAATTGCGCCACCAATCCGGCGCCGTGTCGGCAAAGCAATCTCTGGATGATTCACGGTATCACGCATGGCATCGGCCTCGCGGTGCACGACCCGATGCAAGGCACCGGACCTGATGCGCGATTCCAGGTGGGTGATGCGTTCACGATCGAACCGGGCATCTACGTCAGCACGCGCGCACTCGACGTGTTGCCCGACACACCGAAGAATCGCGCGTTCATTGCGAAAGTGCGGTCGGTCGTGCTCAAGTACCAGAACACCGGTGTGCGCATTGAAGATGACTACGTCATCACGGACCAAGGGCTCGAGCGCATCTCGATGGTCCCGCGCGAGATGGACGAGATCGAGGCGCTCATGAAGCGCCGCGTGAAAGTGCAACCGTAAACGCCTCCAGGCCGCGCTTCAGAACGCTTCGAGCCGTGGCCCCCGGTCGGGGTCGAAGTAGAGGATGAACGGCCCCTGACGGCCGGGTACGAGATTCACGTGGTCGACGACCCGGCCCTGCATCAGGGCGCGCGTGGCGCCACCGTCTGCGCCGATGCGCATCACGGTGCCGTCGCCAAGGACCATCGCCGCGTCACGGCGCGACAGTTCACCCAGCGCATTTGACGTGTACAGCACGGCACCACCAACGACCGGTTCGGTGAACGTGCCCACGTCGTGCAAAACGTCCTGATGCTGGTTGCCCGTCACGCGCGTTTCAAAGAGCGCCAGTGAACCACTGGACCGTTGCACGAGCAGTCCCACCGTGAGACGTCCATCGCCCGAGGCATGCAAGCCCGGGCGCGCGTTCGTGACGGGGCGCACCTCGTTTACCGAATGCATGGTGAATGGCGCCGCCTGGTCGCCTGAAAATCGTGACAGACCGAGTGTCAGCGCGCCGTCACTCGGCGCACCGACGATCGCGATGTGACGTTCGCTGCCACTCGAAGCGGGACCCAGCGCGCACGTTACGAATGCCGCGGCCACAGGCATGTCGATGGTCCACACGAGAACGGGATCACTCTTGTCGAAGAAGCGAACGAGCGCCAACTGACGGCGGTTGGCGGCGAGGGCGAGCACCTCGACGGTACCGCCGACGGGCTTCATGGCCGGCGTCACCAGTTCGGCAACGTCGAAGGGAAGTGTCAGCGCAAACTCCTCGCCCGTGTTGATCAGCGTCTTTACGGTGCGCCCTTCACGCCACACGATGTGGCGCCGCAGGTCGCTGAAGAAGGGGCCATTGCGCTGCGGCACGCGCACGTCGGTTGCGTTGACCGGCACCGTGCGCCGCGTGATTCGCGCGCCGAGGCTGACCTCACGAATGGCGGGATGCGTTTCGTGGTACTCGAAAGCGATCAGCGCGAGTCCCTCGACCGTGGGACGCAGAAACGCGCCTTCACCCTCGCCGTTTTGCATGGGCGCAATGCCGTACGACACATCCACCGATACCGGGACGAGTGGTGCGATCCCGCTGTGCGGTTCGGCGGGGCTGTCGGCGCTGTCGGTCGTGCCATCGGGGCTCGTCATCTTGTCTTTCCTCCTGAACGTCATCCAGCTCTGGCGCAGTCCGACTGCGAGGACCACGGCGACTCCGGCGCGGATCACCGTTCGGCGCGATGTCATGGTTTGGTGTTACTGGCACCCGCGCTCTGCAACGCGGCGGCACTCCAGCCGCGCAGACGAAGTTGACAGAGCCCGCAGAAATACGTGCGTGGTCGTTTGTACGACATGGTGCAGAGGTCGTCCACCGCATCGTGCCGGTTGGCCTGAGCGCCGCCAGGCGGGTTGGCTGCAGGGAACGGTGAGTGCGGAAGGAACAGGTGATGGCCGACTTCGTGCGCAAACGTGTCGGTGAAGGTCTCGGTAAAGAAGAACAGGCACCGGTTGCGTGTGGCATCGGCCACGTCGATGGCGGCCCCGAGAATCAAGCTGGGGTTTTCCCCGTTCGCCAAGCTCTCGGCCACACCGCTGAAGAGGTGATCGAAGTGCACCACGGTGATGCCGTCGCTCGCCGCACCGTTACCATTGCCGCCACTCAGGAGCTGCAGGTCTCCCAGCAATCCTTCGAGCGGTGTGACGAACGTGAGGCGTATCGCCGTTGCCCAGGCCAGGCGCGTCGTACAGCTTCTGTTCACTAGCTACGTTTGGGTGGCCTGAAGCCTGGTGTTGCGCGCGCCTGCAGCGCCGGCGGCGCCAGCGGGAATGGCCTGCGTCCCGAGGCCAAGCGCCACGGCAGTCGCCGTGCTGCCAAGGTCCGTCGCCATGCTCGTGAAGTCTGCGAGATCGGCAGCGGTGTGCAGCGACTTGTGTAACTCCCGCACGAAATCCTGATACAGTCGTGTGCGAAATGCGGCGGCATCGGCCCCATGATTCGCGGCAGCATCCTGCACCAGGTGGAAAGTAAAGAGCGAATTGCGTGTTGCCACCAGTTGGGCTTCGGCGAGCGTGTTGTATGTCGGGACCGTCCCGTTCGCCATCCGGTGCGCGCTGT
>JANLVM010000697.1:0-2158 GCA_031364015.1 Gemmatimonadaceae bacterium | reverse complement strand
GCGTGAACCCCAGATTGGCCAGACGTTGCTGTAGCACCCGATAGGCGTTGCGCGTGGTCGTCCGCACGACGACATCAACGTCCTCGGTTGGACGAACCCGGACACCAGCGGCATCGGTGACGAGCAGCTCGACCATTTGGCCGCCGACAAAAACCAGTTCCGAAAGGAGCGGTGCAAGGCGACGTGCCGTGCGCAACAGACGTTCCCGGTTGGGGCTCGGCAACACGCGCATCACAACGCCGACCTTTCTTCGCCCTGCAGACGCTCGCGCAGTATTGTGCGTGCGCGCTGTCGCTCACGTGCGCGACCCACGCGCAGGGCGTCAACCAACGTGAGCAATTCGTAGAGTGCGGGATTGCGACGGGCGCTCGCGGGTGCCGCCGCGTAGAGTGGCTCCACCGCCGCTCCGCGGACCTTTCCGCTTGCCGACGGCCACACCACCGCATCGGTGCCAGAGAAGTCCGAGATCAACGGCGGAGCCGCGTGCGCCGTCGGCACGCCGCGTGTCTCCGGCCCGAGGCTTGTCGCGTAGGCGAAGGGTACCCCGCAGCAAATGAAATCGAGCAGCGCGGTGCGATGCACGGCGCGTGTTTCGCTGCGAACGAGCCGCGCAGCCACCAAGCGTTGCACTGCGTTGTGCGTTTCGCCCTGGGAGAGCCCAACGGCCTCCGCCAAGGCTCGATACGCGAGGCCAGGCTGAAGGCATAGCTGTAGCGCCACGGCCACGTCATGCGCGCGCAGGTACGACATGGATGCTCTGGAGTTCAGTGTTCATGAACCGTGAACCTTAACAGTCGTTCCCAAGTCAATGGGACACAAGCCCTCATCCCACATTCACCATGCCACCGTGATCACGTCGGTATGCGAAAAGCTATCTTGGTCGGCGTCAACACGCGCTCACGATTACCATCTTCGGTCGCGACGTACAGCTGCTCGACGTGCCCTGGCTCATTCGTGTGAAGCGTGCAGCAGGTCGTCCGAAGGATCTTGAGGTGATCGCGGAGCTTGAAGCGCTGCAGGAAGAGATTCGTCAGCAGGACGAAGGATAGCCTCGCCAATGCTTGGCGGACGCGGGACTTGCCTACCGCGCGAGTTCGGGCTTGAGCACCTTGATGGCGACCTCGCGCTCGTGCTTGAGGTCGTGCGCGAGGTACACGGTGGCCATGCCGCCGTGCCCGAGTTCGCGCGCGATGCGATAGCGGTCGGACAATGCGACCGTCAGGCGGTCCGCTGCGCGGCGTTGCTGGTGACGCGCCGCTCTTCGCCACCAGCCGACGGCACCACCCACACGTCGGTCTGCTTGCCTCGATCGGAAATGAACGCGACGTAGTGGCCATCAGGTGACCAGGCGCCACCAAAGTCGTTGCGCACACTGCGTGTCAGCTGTCGAGCCTTGCCGCCGTCGATCGGCACGACCCACAGGTCTTTCGTTCCGGTTCGCGTGGAGGTGTACAGCAGCTCTTTACCATTGGGCGACCATACCTGATAAGTCTCGAGGATCTCAAAGCCCTCGGTCGTCAGCTGCCGCGGGTTCCCACCCACGCTGTCGGCTGCCTGCCGATCACCACAAACGATCGTGAACGGCGTCCTCTCCAAAAGTCTCGATCTCTACAGCATCAACGCCGCGCGGTTCGTCGCGCTGATGCACGAACTCGGCGTGACGATGTGCCCGCCGTTGGAACGGTGGCCGATCAAGCCGCGCCCGTAGGCGTCAACGCCAAGGGTCGGAGAAGTTATGCGAGCAGGCGTTGTTCGTCCACGACCACTTATCGATCGCGTACCTTTCTCCTGTGTCAGCGCCGCGCAATCGGCGCGTGATGGCGAACAAGAACCGCCGTCTCGCACGTCGTGACGTCGCCCGTCCATCCTGTTGCCGAGAGTGCCGATGCGATTGCGCTCAGTAGTTGGGTCGATGCTCATTGCCGCCCTCGCGCCCGCCGCCGTACAGGCGCAGCCACTCACGCGGCCCGGTCGCATCACGGGAACGGTCTTCGACAGCACCAGCATGCTGCCGCTGGCCGGGGCGATGGTGCAAGTCGTGCGTCTCGACGATCCCGCCACCGCACGTCAGACCAGCACCGATGCGCAGCTGCGGGAACGCTTGGTTTACGTGCTCCATGGTTTGCCCAGAAATATTGAAAAACTGTGTTAAAATGAA
>JANLVM010000682.1:0-3188 GCA_031364015.1 Gemmatimonadaceae bacterium | reverse complement strand
CAGGTTTCGCCGTAGAACCGGAACTTAGGGTACCGACACCACAAGGTCAAGATGACTCATTGGATGCTCGCGGCGTTTGGGCGTCAATCTGACCCGCGGATTCAGGCAGGAGCGCCACGACGCCAAGCTGGCGTCCTTCATCCTGGCCGCGATGACTGAAGAAGCGTGTCCGGTCGCACAGGGTGCACATTCGACTCACGGTGAGATTCACGACTCCCCTTCGATACGCTTGATCGGCCAGAATCTGCCGGACGTCGAGAAGCCCCTTGGTCGCGGGTCGCACGCCCGTAATCGCTTCGCACACCTCCGGTCCGACTTCGTAGCATCGGCCGCAGATTGCCGGGCCGAGGTGTACGTGACACTCATCGGGAGGACACTGGCACTGCGCCATACCGTCCAACCCGGCGTCGAGAATGCGCAACGCGGTGCCGCGCCACCCTGCATGCAACACGGCGATCACGCCGCGCGGATGCGAAATAAAGACCGGCGTGCAGTCTGCCACGGTTACGACGAGTGCCGTTCCCGGTTCGGCGGTCAGGTGGCCATCGACCCCGCGCTGGCGTAGCCACCCTCGCCAACCGGCACCGTGCTGCGCGACCTCAGCGCCGTGGACCTGCGTGGCGCTGGCCACGCGGTGTATGCCGTACGCCGCCAGCGCATCGAGCAGACCACTCCATCGCGTCATCACCGGCCCAACGGGTTCGTCGCTCCCGAACCCAAACGAACCGGCCTGACGCGTCGTGGTCCACGCCACCGCACCGGTGGCGACGTCGGGAACCGGCTCGGCGGTCGCCAGCGGTGGTGCGTCGTGTACCAACATCGCGCGCGTGGTCAGCGTGCGCTAAACTCGACGCGCTGGATATGCGCGCCGAGCGCACCGAGTCGCTCTTCGACCCGCTCGTAGCCGCGCTCGATTTGCTGCGCGTTGTTGATGCGACTCGTGCCATCCGCGCACAGGGCGGCGAGCAGCATCGCCATGCCAGCGCGGATATCAGGCGACTCGACGGTGCTGCCTCGCAAGCGCGTCGGACCTGACACAATGGCCCGATGCGGATCGCACAGCACGATGCGCGCGCCCATACCCACGAGCTTATCGACGAAAAACAGGCGCGATTCGAACATTTTTTCGTGCATGAGGATCAGGCCGTCACACTGCGTCGCGGTGACGATCGCGATCGACATGAGATCAGCGGGGAACGATGGCCACGGCTGGTCTTCGAGCTTTGGTACATGGCCACCGAGATCGCTCTGGATGCGTCGCGACTGTTCGGCTGCAACGACGAGGTCATCCCCTTCAATACTGCAGTGAATGCCAAGTCGCTCAAACCCCATGAGTGTGCTGCGAAGGTGTTCTACGCCCGCGCCGGCGATCCGCAGCGCGGAGCGCGTCACCGCAGCCAAGCCAATGAACGACCCCACCTCAATGTGATCGGGACCGATGACGTGGGTGGCTCCGCCGAGCGCTCGCCCCCCTTCGATGGTGTACACGTTTGAACCAATGCCGTCAATCCGCGCGCCGAGCGCCACGAGAAACCGCGCGAGGTCCTGGACGTGCGGCTCGGATGCCGCATTGCGGAGCACCGTTCGCCCGGTCGCCGCGACTGCCGCGACCAGGGCATTCTCAGTCGCGGTGACACTCGGCTCATCGAGAAATACATCGGCGCCTTTCAGTCCGCGGGTGGTGAAGCGAAAGCGCTCACCCAACTCATACTCGGCGCCGAGGGCCTGCAGGACGTGAAAATGCGTATCGAGGCGACGACGCCCGATGACATCACCGCCTGGCGGCGATAGCGTGACATCTCCACACCGCGCCAGCAGCGGCGCGGCCAGGAGGATCGACGCGCGAATTCGTGCGCACATGACGGGGTCAAGGTCGCCGGCGTGAATCGACTTCGCGTGAATACGCAACGCATTGGGTCCCGTCCACTCGCACTCGGCACCCGTCGTGCGAATCAGCTCCACCAACGTTTCGATGTCTCGAATGCGTGGCACATTCTGCAGCAGCACTGGCTGATCCGTCAGCAGCGCGGCGGCGACGATCGGGAGCGCGGCGTTCTTGTTGCCCGCAGGCTGAATGGTACCAGAGAGCCGATGGCCCCCCTCGACGATATACTGAATCGCAGGCATGCGTGCGGGCTGGAGAGCGGAAGCGCGCGTGCAGCGGAACGCGGCACGCGTGGGAGAAGGATCATTGAGCACCGTCGTCATCGTCAAGCTATAGCGGTCAAGCTATTGCTTGCCTCCCACCCTCGCGCGGTGTAGATCACTAACAATGACTTTCGTCACTATGGTCTCACTCCCCCTGATGCAGGCCGTCGCCCTGCCGGACACACTCGTCGCGCGGATGATCTCCGAGCGCGGGGTACTGGATTGGACGAATGGTATTCTTCAGCTCGTTGTGCTGGTGCTTGGTGTCGCGACGCTCGGCACGACGGTGTGGTTGCTGGTGTCGCTGCGCCGGGGGGTCAACGAAGTCAACGGCATTCTCAAGCAGTTCGCGGGCGAGACCCGGCCGCTGATTCTCGCGGCGACCGCCGTGGTCACCGACGCGCGCGAAGTGGTCGCCATGCTGCGCACGGACGCCGAACGGGTCACCGATGCCGCCAGCGAAATCAGTGAACGGCTGTTGGACGCGGCCGACACGACCGCGCGACGTGTCGACGACGTGAATGCAGTGCTAGACGTATTGCAAGGGGAGTTCGAAGAGACGGCCATATCCACGGCGGCCGCAGTCCGCGGGGTGCGGTTCGGCGCGCAGGCGCTCACCAAACGGCGCCGTCGCCGACCGGATGACGATCACGACGCGAAGTAACCTGCCCCTTGCGGCGATCCTCGTCGCCGCCGTACTCGCGTTGCTGGTTCCGGCACCGCTCTTCGCCTGGACCCCCGGCACCCACGTCTTTCTCGGCGACGCGTTGTTGCGCAATCTCACGCTCGTGCCCGCGCATATCGGCGAGCTCCTCGCGGCCTTTCCGGCGGACTTCTTGTACGGCTCAATCGCTGCTGACACGAGTATCGCCAAGAAGTATGCGGAGGTCGGACGTCACTGTCATTCGTGGCACATCGGCCTGGAGATCCATGAGGAGGCCAAGGAACCGGCGTTGCGCTCGTTTGCCTTGGGATATCTCGCTCATCTGGCCGCCGACGTCGTTGCCCACAACTTTTACGTGCCGCGTCAGCTCGCGGTC
>JANLVM010000588.1:0-3099 GCA_031364015.1 Gemmatimonadaceae bacterium | reverse complement strand
CGGCGCACTGTCATACTCGCCGACTCAGGGACCGCACTCCCGGGCGTCCTGCTGGCCCTACTCGATGCAGGCTTTGCATCGCTGGTGGCAGATGGTGAATTGCGAGACGTCTCACCAGTGCAGCGTGTTCGCGTACCACTTTCGACTGGACTCGTGGCGATCATACGGGTGGGCGAGTTTACGAATAGCGATGGTTCGTTCGATGAGGTGCCGGATACCATCATCAGGCGCACGGTGTCGTCAACGAACGACCACGCCTTCCTTGCGGCGATGACACTGTTGCGGGGGGTTACATCGCTGCCGCTGATTGATCGACCCCTGCAACCGCACGTGTTGCCAGCCGCCACACCGGTATTCTACGATACGACCGCGTACCCATTCATGGGCGCGCGATTGTTGGCCGGGTTTCGACTGTGGAGCGCTATGCGGGCGCGTCACGCCCATCGAGATCTGTACGACGACGATCTCGATGCGGTCTTCGAGCGGGTGATCCCGCGACTGGAGGCTGCGCGCAATGCCGAGGAGTATGCCGCAGGCCTGGTTGAGTTGTCCGCGTCTCTGGACGACGCTCAAGGTTCGCTGCGAGGCGCGTCGTACGATGCGATTGTCGGCACAGCGGCGCTTCCGTTCCGCGTGCGAGCGGCCGAGGGACGCGTTTTCATCAGCGACGTCGTGGGCGATTCGGTGACCTCGTCGTTGCAGTTGGTGCCGGGTGCGGAGATCCTCGCGATGGATGGATTCCCGACGGTGGCGTGGCTTTCTGAGCATCGTCGTATGGCACCAGCGTCGAACGATTGGACGCGCCTGCGCGCACTGACACGGCTGATGTCGCGCGGCCGCGTTGGCGACGCGATGGTGCGTGTCCGCGATGCGAACAACCGCGAGCGTACGCTCACGGTGCCTCGCCGGGAGGCGTACCGTGAGATGGCACCAACCGTTGAGCGTCCCTCGGGCGCACCAACGCGCACGCTGAGTGAGGGCATCGGATACGTGGATGTGGAGCGGCTCAGCGATACTACGCTGGATGCCGCCTTGACCACCATGGCGGGGATGCGCGGCATCGTGCTGGACCTGCGCGGTCGATTGGCAATCGATGACACGCGCTTACTGCGACGGCTCGCCAGCAAGCCGCGCGTGATGGTGGGCCGCGTGGTGCAACGCTCGCTCACCGCGCCGTGCTTCGCCGCGATTCGCGAAGCCGTTGCCGACTGTCCCGATGCGCGAGAAACGCATCCGTGGTGGCGCACCGTCGATACGACCGCGGTGCTCGGCGCGCGCCTGGTCGCGCTAATCGATGAGCGCACACAGGGATCGATGGAGCGCTTCGCGTTGTCGTTGGAGCAGATGTCGGCGGTCACGTTTGTTGGCAGCGCGAGTGCGGGAGCGCTGAGCTGGGTGACACCGCTGTCTCTGCCGGGTGGACTGACCGTTGGTATCGCGGCGCAGGAAGTGCGACGCGCCGATGGTGGCCAGGTCCAGCGGCTGGGTCTTAATCCGGGGGTAGACGTGCGTCCAACGGCGCGCGGGCTGCGCGCCGGAGACGATGAGGTGCTGAATCGTGCGCAGCAGTGGCTGCAGCAGCAACTTGCACCAACGCGTCGGCGTCGGTAGACACATGAACGCACGTCGCGTCGAACGGCCGGCGCGCGCATGACGACGTTCTCTACGTCATTGCCCATCGATGACGCGTTGCCGGCGTTGCATCGCGCGTTGGCCGCGAACAATCGCGCGGTGTTGGAAGCACCTCCCGGCGCGGGCAAGACCACGCGGGTGCCGCTGGCATTGCTTGACGCCTCTTGGCTCGGCGATCAACGCATGGTCATGCTCGAACCGCGTCGACTGGCGGCGCGCGCCGCCGCGCACTTCATGGCGCGCACGTTGGGAGAACAGGTCGGCGATCGTGTTGGCTATCGCGTGCGTGGCGACAGCCGCGTGTCGAGTCGAACACGCATTGAAGTGGTGACCGAAGGCGTGTTGACGCGCCTCCTGATTGCCGACCAGTCGCTTGAGCCGTACGGTGCCGTGTTGTTTGATGAGTTTCACGAACGCTCGCTGCACGCCGACTTGGGTCTCGCACTCACCCTTGAGACTCAGGAGCATTTGCGTCCGATGCTACGGATTATCGTAATGTCGGCGACGTTCGACAGTGATCAGGTGGCACGACTGCTGGGTGGTGATGGTCCACCGTCGCCGGTGGTGCGAAGCGACGGTCGTATGTTTCCGGTAGAAACGCGACACCGTCCGCCCCGCCCCGATGAGCGACGTGAAGCCATTGTGGTGCGCACGGTGCGAGAAGCTCTATCGGATGACGCCGGCGACGTGTTGGTATTTCTTCCGGGCATGGGCGAGCAGCGTCGTGTCGCGGAGCGCCTGTTCGCCGAGCCGTTGCTGGTGTCGCAGCGCGCGACAGTACACGTATTGCACGGCAGCCTGCCGTTGTCCGAGCAGGATGCTGCTATCGCCGCCGCACCGCCAGGACAACGGAAGGTGGTACTGGCCACGAGCATTGCAGAAACGAGCCTGACGATTGAAGGCGTGCGGGTCGTGATTGACAGCGGGTGGTCGCGCGTACCCCGCTTCGACCCGCGGGCGGGTCTTACCCGCCTGGATACTGTGCGGGTGAGTCGCGCGTCGGCCGATCAGCGGCGCGGGCGTGCCGGTCGGGTGGCGCCGGGTGTGTGCTATCGATTGTGGGATGCCGCCGAGGAGCATGCGCTCGTGCCACGCACGCGTCCTGAGATTCTTGATGCCGATCTCTCATCGTTGGCGTTGGAATTGGCCGATGCGGGTGTGCGTGATCCGGCATCGGTGCGCTGGATGGATCAACCACCGGCGGGTGCGTTTGCGCAAGCACGTGAACTGCTCACCCAACTGGGTGCACTCGACACCGGTGGTGGCATTACGGCGCATGGTCGGCACATGGCGGCGCTGCCGTTGGCGCCACGACTCGCCCATCTCCTGCTGGGCGCACACCAACGAGGGCTGACGCGATTGGGTGCAGAGATCGTGGCCTTGCTCGTTGAGCGTGATGTACTACGTGGTGATGGCGGTCCGCCACCGTCCGATCTGCGATTGCGTCTCGAGGCGCTTCGTCGCACG
>JANLVM010000568.1:0-5094 GCA_031364015.1 Gemmatimonadaceae bacterium | reverse complement strand
GCTGCTGGCCTTACCGCTCGAATCCATGAGCCCGCGCGACTTGACGATCGCCGCCCAGGCGATCCACGATGTAAGATCGTAGTACGCTGCCTGGATTCTGCCTGGTTCATCTGTTTCCAAACTCACCATGTACCCGTACTTGTGTCGGCCACTCTGTGCGGCGCTTCTTACACTGACCGCACTGTCGTCCACCCACGCGCAGTCACCGGTGGTCCCCCGTGAGCAGCGAGAGGCGCGCGCGATCCTGCGCGAACTGGTGAACATCAATTCCACGTCGGGCACGCTGGGTGTGGCCCGTGCCGCGCGCGCGATGGCGCGTCGCCTTCGCACGGCGGGGTATCCCGCCGCCGACGTGCAACTGCTGGGTCCGCGCCCGCAGCTCACCGCGTTGGTAGCGCGTCTGCGCGGCCGACGGACCGGCCTCAAGCCGATCCTGCTCATGGCGCATCTGGATGTTGTGCCGGCCAATCGTGCAGACTGGCCCTTCGATCCGTTCACCATGATCGAGAAGGACGGGTGGTACTACGGTCGTGGTGCCGAAGACAACAAGGCCGGTGTTGGTACGATCATCGCGAACTTTGTGCGGTGGAAGCGCGAGGGATGGGTGCCCGATCGCGATATCGTGGCCGTGTTGACAGCCGACGAAGAAACCGATGGCGCCTCGATGGCATGGCTGCTCAAGCATCATCGCGCACTGATCGACGCGGAGTACGCGTTAAACACCGACGGTGGCGGCGGCGCGCTGGACAAAGGCAAGGCCGTGTCCAATTCGGTGCAGGCCAGCGAAAAGGTGTTCGCCAACTTCCGTATCGAGGTCACCAACCCGGGTGGCCACAGTTCGGTGCCGCGTGCCGATAATGCGATTTACGAATTGAGCGCGCGCCTCGCGGTGTTCGGCGCGTTCGAATTTCCTCGTCGATTAAATGAAGTGTCGCGCGCCTACTTTGTGCAGAGCGCGGCAACCCAGGCGCCACCGATCGCCGCGCTCATGCGGGCCGTGGCACGCGAGCCGATGGATACCGCAGCGGCGGTCCAGCTGTCGGCGGAGAATGCCTACTGGAACTCGATCATGCGGACGACCTGTGTGGCCACGCGGCTTGAAGCAGGTCATGCCGATAACGCACTCGCGCAGCGAGCGTCAGCACTGGTGAACTGTCGCATCGTGCCTGATGAATCGATCGACGCAGTGCAGGCCACCATCCAGCGTGTGGTGGGACCTGGTGCCAAGGTCGTGAAGGCGTGGGATGCGATGACGAGCCCGCCATCGCCACTGCGCGAGGACGTCATGCGCGTGGTGACCACGCTAACGAATGCGCGATACCCGGGCGCGGTCGTGGTGCCAGAAATGTCCACCGGGGCCACCGACGGGCTCTTCACGCGCAATGCGGGCATCCCCACGTACGGCGTGGCGTCACTGTTCTTTGAGCAGGCGGAACCCAGCCGCGCGCACGGACAGGAGGAGCGCGTGGGCGTGAAGGCCTATCACGACGCGGTGGCTTTCTGGTACAGCATGGTGAAGGCGTTGGGCACTACCACCATCGTGCCCTGAACCCGATGCGCCCTGGCGTGGGGACATGGCGCTCTTGCGCAACCAGAGATTTAGGTTATCCTAAGTTTGTGAATAGGAGACGTTAAAGCACACACCGTGCGCAGCCTGCGTGGAGAGCCCGCCGTATGAATCGATGGTATTTTCGACACTCGCTGCTGGTCTGCGCCTCACTCGCGCTCGCTGCGTGCGGCGACTTGTTCCTGCCGGAAGCGCCAGACGATCGCGTGACGCTCGCCGGACCCATTGACGGCTTGTCGCCAGGTCAGCTGGCTGTGCATGTGCATGGAGACGCCGAGTTCGCCCGACGATTCGCCACCGCCGACGGGCTGGGCCCGCTCTTTGTCGCCACCTCGTGCGAGTCCTGTCACGTGGGTGATGGCAAAGGGCACCCGCTGTTCGATATCACCCGCTTTGGGCGCGCGCTCGCGGGAGGCTTTGACCCGATGAAGGACGAAGGTGGCCCGCAACTCCAGAATCGCGCCATCCTGGGCTATCTGGCGGAGCGCGTTCCGTCGGGTGCGACCTCATCGGCGCGATTCACGGCACCCAGCGTGACCGGCCTCGGATTTCTCGAGGCGTTGGACGACGCGACCATCCTCGCATTAGCCGATCCCACAGATGCCAATGGTGACGGCATCTCGGGTCGAGTCTCGTTTGTCGACTCCACAGACTTCATCGCCGACATCGCGTCGGTGTCGACGATCGCCGCCGGCGCGGCCTCTACGCGCCATGTCCCGGTGAACGGCAAGTACGTTGGTCGCTTTGGCAAGAAAGCGCGCACGATCAACCTGCTGCACCAGACAGTGTTCGCGTACTCGGAGGACATGGGCATCACCAGTGACTTGGTCCCGCGCGATCTGTACAATCGCCAGATCGGTGCACAGGGCGGCGATGGTGTCGTCGACCCAGAGCTCGCCACCAGTGCCCTCAACGCGGTCGTGTTTTATTTGCGGACGCTGCGCACCCCGCCTCGACGCGACGCGGACACGCCGCCGGTGCGCGACGGGGGAGTCGTCTTCGCACAGATCGGGTGCGCCGGGTGTCATGTGTCCAAGTTGCGGACAGGTCGCTCTGACGTGCCGCAACTCAACTACGTCGAATTTTCGCCGTTCACCGACTTGCTGCTCCACGACATGGGACCCGAGCTGGACGACGGCTACACCGAAGGCGACGCATTACCGTCCGAATGGCGTACCGCGCCGCTGTGGGGCCTCGGACTCGCCGAGCGTTCACAAGGTGGTACTGCGCACTACCTGCACGACGGTCGGGCCAAAACTCTGCGCGATGCGATCCGATTGCACGGCGGTGAGGGCGCACGAAGTCGCGCGGCATTTAATGGACTGACGGCCGACGCTCAGGAACGGCTGCTCGCGTATCTCCGCTCCTTGTGATGCAGACCCGACGTCACTTTCTCCAACAGATGGAGCTGCTCGTCGGCGGTCTCGTCTGCACCGCACTCCCCGCGCTGTCGACCGGCTGCGCCGCGCGTATCCGCTACGCGACCCCGACCCTCGTGGGCGATCGCCTGGCCATCCGCGTGGCCGAAGTCGCAAGTGGCGCGCTGCTGGTGGAAGATCCGCGCGCCGACCTTCCGATTTATCTTCGCCGGACCAGCGCGGGCGAATACACCGCCGTCTCTACGCGTTGCATGCATCGTGGATGTCAGGTGGAACCAGTCGCCGAGAAGCTCGTCTGCCCGTGTCACGGCAGTGAGTACACCTTCGCCGGCGACGTCTTGCAAGGACCCACGCAGCACCCGCTCACACGCTACCGCGTGACCACCGACAGCGACACCGTGTACATCCACGTGCTTCCTGAGGGCACATCATGAGACGACGCCCGCATCATCGCGTCTCGCGCGCCGGGTCGACGCTGCTGTGTTCGTTCGCCGCGATCGCGGTCTGGGCGCATGCCGTGCAGGGACAGACCGATTCGGTGCGCGCAGACAGTACGAGACGCGCCGCCGCCGCTCGTGCGCGCGCCGACACCGTCGGCGTACAAGGCAGCATTTACAGTCGACCGTTCATTGGCGGCGCGGGTCAAACGGCGATTGGCGGATACGCCGAAGCGAATACCAATTATTTCGTCGAGGATGGCATTGGTGAAGGGTTTTCGATGGAACTGCGTCGATTCAATATTTTTCTCTACTCCGCCATCGGCCCGCGTCTGCGTTTCATTGCTGAGCTCGAATTTGGACACGGAACTGCGGAGATCGACCTCGAAACCGCGCTACTGGATTTTCAGATCGACCCCCGATTGGTGCTGCGCGCCGGCGTTTTACTGCCCCCGATCGGCGCGTTCAACGTGAATCATGATTCGCCACGGTGGGAGCTTGTCGATCGCCCGCTGGTGTCTACACGCATCATCCCGTCCACGCTCGCCGAAGTGGGGTTTGGTGCCTACGGGCGTCTGGCACTTCGGATAGGCACGCTCACGTACGACGCGTATCTCACCAACGGACTCGGCGACGGCGTTGTGCAGAACACCGAAGGACGCACATTGCTGGCGGGGGGGAAACGCGCGAATCAGTTCGAGGAAGACAACAACGGATCGCCGGCCTTCTCCGGGCGACTGGCCCTGCAGCGACGTGGGCTTGGTGAGATCGGAGTGTCCCATTACGGTGCGGTCTACAACTCGTTCCGGACAGACGGCCTCGCGGTCGATGACCGTCGACGGTTGTCGTTGTCGGCACTCGACGTGGGCGTATCTGTGGGCGTGCTCTCCCTTCGTGGCGAGGTCGCGGTCGCTCGCATCGACGTGCCGGAATCGCTGGCTGAAGTCTTCGGTGACCGACAATGGGGCGCGCATCTGGATGCGGTGGTCCCCGTCTGGCGTCCGCGGGTGCTGGGGCTCCGCAACGCGACGGTGAACGCCGCGCTCCGCGTGGAGTATGTCGACTACAATGTGGGAACGTTCCGCTCCACCGCGCGTGCTATTCGGGATGATGTCTTTGCGCTCGTGCCCGGGCTCAGCTTTCGGCCCGTGGCGGGCACCGTGTTCAAGGTGAATTATCGTCGGCATTGGACGCGTGATTTGTTGGGCAATGCGACGGCGCGGCTGGGTGGATACCAGGTGGGGATGGCGACGTACTTCTGAGGGCGCGCGCGAGATGACACAGGTGCGTTTGGGCCTCCGCGAGAACCTCGGGCAGTTCTCACTGCTCGTGGTCGTCAATGCGTTTGTCGGCGCCATGATCGGCATGGAGCGCTCCATCCTGCCAGCCATCGCCGAACAGGAGTTCGCGCTTGCGGCCAAGAGCGCCGTGGTGTCGTTCATCGTCGTCTTCGGCGTGACGAAGGCGCTGACGAACTACCTCGCGGGAAGGCTCTCTGATCGCTTCGGGCGGGGCGCCAGTTCGTCATCAACGGCGTTGAACTTGAACGCGACGCTCGCCCCCTTCAGTGTGGGATGCGGAACGGCAATCAACGGGAAGCCTAGCGCTCTGGTGTAGCGACACGCGCCGCTGCTGAGCAGATCGAAGAACTCCGTTTCGAGCCACTCGCAAACGCCGTAGTAGTAGCCGAGGTTGGCGAGTGCGCCGACCC
>JANLVM010000543.1:0-10380 GCA_031364015.1 Gemmatimonadaceae bacterium | reverse complement strand
CCGCTCGACTTGCTGCGGCTCATGCGGGCCGCGTGCACGTCGCTCGGGCAACAGGAACACCAAGCGGCGTGGGCGCAGACAACGGGTTTGCCAACGTCGACCGTGTCCCGATGGACCGATCTGTTGTCCATCGCCTATCAGCTGATTCGCGTGCCGGCCTACAGCATGAATCGAACCAGTCGGCTCACTCGCAAACCGCGGCTGTATTGGTCGGACACCGCAATGGCGATGCATCTGGCGGGCTATCCGGCTCCCATTGGTGCGCATCTCGAGAACATGATTCTGGCGGACTTGCAGGCCTGGTGCAGTAGCCGCTCACAACGTCCCGTTGTGCATCACTGGCGCACCGCGGCCCAGCGAGAAGTCGATTTCGTGGTGGAACTGCCAAACGGTGCTGTTCTGCCGATCGAGGTCAAAGCCACATCGTCGCCCGGGGTGAGTGATACGACAGGGCTTCGTTCGTTCCTCGACGAGTACGCCGACATTGCGGTTGGTGGACTGTTGCTGCACGGCGGGACCGATATCAGCACGCTCGGTCGCGGGATTGTTGCGGCGCCATGGTGGCGCGTGCTGTGATTCTGGGAACTGCGCGAGGTGAGCGCCCAGCAACCACCGAACTGAGATCTGAGTCCTCGCTCGGCTCGGCCTCAATGTTGACAGGCTGGCCGGTCAATAGGTATGATATATTGTCATACCAGGAGATCACATGGCGAAAACGAAAGTGGCGGTCACGCTCGATACGCGCACGTTGAGGCGCGTCGATCGCCTGGTGCGAGACGAGCGCTATCCGAATCGGAGTCAGGCTATCGAGGCTGCTGTGAACGGGCAGTTAGATCGCCTCGAACACCGCCGCCTGGCCGAAGAATGTGCCAAGCTCGATCCCGCGGCGGAGCAAGCACTTGCCGATGAAGGACTCGGCATCGACGAGGGATCGTGGCCGGAATACTGAGGGGTGAAATTCGCTGGGCGGATTTGAACCCCACGCGTGGGAATGAGCAAGCCGGGCAACGACCGGTGCTGATCCTGAGTCACAACGTATTCAATGATCGATCAGGTACTGTCATTGCCGTTGCTCTGACCAGCCAACCACAGCGCGCCGCGTTTCCGCTCACGCTGGAACTGACACGCCGCCGTCTGCCAAAGCGTTCGTGGGTAAAGATCAGCCAGATCCGCACGCTTTCCGTCGAACGCATCGGCAAGCGCATGGGCACGGTGTCACCTGAAGAGTTGGATCAGGTGATTGAAGGGCTCAACGAGATCATTGGCACTTGACCCGCCTGATGCTCTGCATCATTGAAAACTACGCGGCAGGATTTCGGCGAAACACCTTCTGGAACTGAAACAGCACCCAGTCAACGGCACGAAACGGCGCCAGAACCCACGGCGTCTTGAGCGGCCACACCTCGCACCGCGGCGCGCTCGACTTGGTCGCGTCGAGCAACGCATTCACCGCGCGTCGGCCCGCTTCGTTCGCGCCCTCCATGGTGGCCAGGTCGGTGTTCGTGCGCACGTAGTCCGACGCCAGAAACAGATTGGCGATCTCGGTCTTTGCCTCGGGCCTAAGCGCCCACGAATCGACGGTGTTCACGAGCAGTGGCTCCGTGTCGATATCGATAGGCTGCTCGGACAGCGCTGTGCCGTCTGGCGCGTGATGCGCCAGGAGGGCGTTCACTGACATGCGGCCGCGCAACTTCTTCGCGAGGTCGGTCCCGGGCTCGGGGTGCTCGATGTCATGGTCCAGATGCGCGCCGAGCTTGTCCTCGTCGCGCAGTGGACCGACGTCGACGTCCTGGAGATGCGCCAGCGCCTGCCGCCAAGCCTCCTTGATGATCGTATCACGTTCACAGTCACATGCGCGTTCCTTCGTGACGAACATGCCGGGATCGGTCCAGTCGGAAATGTCGACAGACAACAGGCCCTTCACCCGACCGTCGCCGTAACTCTCGATGGGATGACTGTCCTTCCAGAACTGCGCCTGCGAAATGGAGGTCAGCGACCAAGTGGAGTTGGCGAAAATGCTGTGCCCGTTCACCATGGGATAATCACGGGCCAGGTAGAATTGCACGCCGTTCATCCACTGCACTTGCAGGTGAGCGAGCCCACGCAGCGACGGTGCGGCGTTGGCGATCGGTCCGCGAACCAACGTGGCCATCACCTCGCACGGCACCGCCGAGACGTAGTGATCGGCGATGACTTCCACCTCCGGCTCATCACCTTTCTGAACGATGGCGCGCGCGATGCGCTTGTTGGGCCCAAGTTCGAGACGCACCAGGCGCTCTTCGTCATGGAAGCGCACACCCAGATCCTTGAGGTACGCCCGCCACGGATCGACCCACACTTGGTTGGTCGGCCCGTTCAAGACGCGATCGGCGGTCGCGCCGGGCGTGAGCACGTAGTAGACCATCTGCAGCAGGATATCGCCCACCGTGCGCGTGCTTGCGGTCTCGGCACGCATCGCCACCAGCGACCGCGTGACGCCGCGCGCCAGCAAGTTCTTGTACGCAGCACTCCGCGTATCCGCGCCAACGAAACTCCACCACGTGATCTTTTCATAGTCGGCCATACGACGCTCGTCGCAGGCGACGGCGATACGCAACAGCCGACCAACAAAGTGCCGAAGCTCGCCTGGCTTGAGGTCCAGCTTGCCGCGGTTGCGCAAGCCGGCGATCCCGCCCTTGAACTCGGCCCAGCTGCGCGGGAAGCGCACGGGGAACACGGTGGCCTTCTTGTCGATCTGCAACAGCTCGCCTTGCGTGCAGTCCACGAGATTGTGCAGCACCCGCGCGGTTGAATCCACGCGCGGATACGGAATGCGACTCATCGAATCGGGGACGTGCTTGTAGAACCCCGGGAAAAAACGAAAGCCGTGTTCCGCAGGCAAATCGGGACGTCCGTCGGTGCCGGTGCCGTGCACGCCGTAGCTTCGAGCCTTGCCGCCCCAGAGCTCGCGCCGCTCGTACACGTCTACTTCGAAACCGCGCTCGATCAACTCGAACGCGGCGCTGAGGCCGCCCATCCCTCCGCCGAAAACCGCAACACGAATCATGTTGAAACCCGTTGGTCAAGTGACCTGAAGGAGTGTGACCGGCGCGCTCACGTTCTTGAGCGCGTGGGTTCCCAGCGATTTGAGCGAGAAGGTGCCGCCGACGCGCGTCGCCGTGGTTTCGCTGATCACGATCGCTCCGCCGGTAGCGAATGCGCCGAGTCGGGCGGCGATATTGGTGACTGAACCCGTGGCCGTAAAGGTCCAGCGCGCGTCACCGGTGCCTTGGAGTCGTGTCGATCCAACCAGCGCCGCGCCGGAATTGATGCCGATGTTGACGCACACGGGCGCGAACTGCCCAGCGAGCGACGCGTTGAGTTCCGCAGCAGCCTTGCGGATATCGACGGCGGCGTGACAGGCGTTGATCGCGTGCACCGTGGGCTCGTCGTCCTGGAACAGGATCATGAGGCCGTCGCCCGCCGTTTCGTTGATCTCGCCGCGACGGTCGTGCACGAGGTCGAGGAAACGGGAGAAGTACGTGCGCACGAGCCAGTCCAGCCGCTCGCGCGGCAGTGACTCGGTGAGTCGCGTGTATCCCTCGATGTCGAGGAACAGGATGGTCACATCCAGCTCGCGTTTCTCGAGGGCCGGAGCATCGGGGTTTGCGTCGATCAGTCGCTGCACCGACGGTGGCACGAACTTTCCGAGGTGCGCCTTGGCCTTCTCGAGCACCGCGACCCGCCCGATCGCAAGCCCAAGTGCTTCGCTGCTTTCGCGCGCCGCGTGTGCGAGCCGCACGCGCTCCACCGCTGCGGCCACTTCGGATGCCATCAGTGACAGCAGTCGTGTGCGGTCGGCGGTAAACGCATCGGCCGCAAGGTTGTTCTCTACGTACAGCAGCCCGATCAGGCGCTCGCGCCACAGCATGGGCATGCACGCGACGGACCGGAGATTTCGCGCGCGCACATCGGGGTTGGTTCCGAACTGTTCGTCAGCGACCGCATCGGCAAGGACCACCGCAGTGCGTCGCCGCGCGACCGTTTGCACGATCGCCGCACAGAGACCGGTCGCGCTGGCCAGCGGTGTGGAGTCGAGGCGATGCACCACCTCATCGCCAGCATCCGCCGCGGCCTCGACGAACAATCCGTCGTCGCGCGCGAGGATCACCTGACCCGACTCCGCGCCGGCGCCCTCGATGGCTATTGTCAGCAGCCGCTCAAGCAAACGATCGACCTCGGTCTCGTCGGCAAGTTCGCGCGCGGCCTCCATGGCCTTCTCGATACTAAGCGACAGGGACTGGCGCTTGGATCTTTGCGGCGTCGCGACCTGAGACAGAGCCCGCTCGGGCAGCAGCTCGCCGAATTCCTTCACGAGGTGAGCGACTTTCGCCGTGGCCTGCCACCGCTCGTACGCTGACAGCGCCTCGCGCAGGTAGGCCTGCGCCACCGTGCGTCTTCCCGCGGCCAACTGCGATCGCGCCGCGAGTTCGGCGGCGAGTGCTTCGATGTTCGGCTGATGGTAACGTCGCGATGACTCGATCGCTCTGTCATACAGCGTCAACACGGCATCGCCGCTGGCGGCTTCGGCCTCCAGCAGGAGATGCCAGGGCTCGTAGTTGTCCGCGCAATCGCGGGCATGACGCGCGCACGTACGTCGGCAGGACGCCAGCGTGCGTTTGTAGCGTCGCGTTGCGCGTGACTTGTCGCGCAGCAACGCAGCGAGCACGAGTCCGTAGTAGAGGTGCAACTCCGCCGATTGAATCTGACTCAACACCGCGTCGTGATTGGCCATCCCTTCCCCGCCCATCCGAAGCGCGGTGTCGGGATCGCGAAACAGCAGCGCAAGCTGCAGCTTGGTGACTTGGTAGTACGCGAGCGTGGTGAGATTGCCCCCCAAGCGGATCGCCTCCAGCCAACGCTCCTCATCGAAACCGTTGTCGGTGAGCCGATCGCCCGCCACCGTTCGACCCTGCAGGGCCATCCCTCGCTGGTGCATCAGTGCTTGCGTGTCGACGGTGAACGCATCGTTTGCCTGCGTGATGAACGGCCGAAAGCGGTCACCCTGCGCGACGACCTCGCTTAGCGGAAGGCCAAATGCATACGACAGAAACTGCGCGTTGTTGTGGCAATAGCCTGCGTACTGCAGGTCGCCGGCTTCCGCTGCCATCGGAAAGGTGTCGGCGAGCATGCGAAGCGTGGTCTGATAGGGCTCGACCCAATAGTTGACGAATCCGGCGAAGATGAAGCGGATCTTTGGTCGAATCTCGGGCGCGTCGAACCGGTCGCTCAACGCGACCGCGAGCTTGCCAAACTCTTGCCCGCGCCGAGCGTTTCCCAGCTTGGAGCCCAGCACCATGGCGTAGATCACGTAGCCGAACGACGATCCCGACGCGTGGCCATAGCGCAGGGAGAGTCGTACGATTCCCAGCGCGCTGATGAGGAAGGCTTCGGGGTTGTTAAAGTACGCCGCCGGACCGATGCGCAGCAGCACGCCAATTGCGGCCGTGCGTCGGGGATCCGTCATCGGCGGCAGATCGCGCAGCGTATCACTGGCGCGTCCGCGCAACGTGAGCTGCACGCGGGCGAGCGATGCGAGTACGCTGAGCAGGTTGGGATGCGACGGAATGCGCACGCCGATATCGCGCGCCGTGTCGATGCCCAGTCGCACCGCGGCCTCGCTGCGTCCCTGGCTCGTATCAATCAGGATCTTCGTGTTGCACACGTGCGCGCGCGCCGTGGCGTCGGGGGCATCCTTGAGCAAGCGCTCGAACAACGCGTCGGCCTCAGCGAACCGGCTCGTCAAGTAGGAGCACTCAAAGAGCGCTGACCGCAGGGCGAATCCCCTTTCACGCTCCTCAGGAAGATCCGTGAGTGTTTCGAGTCCAGCCCGCAGGAATATTCTTGCATCTTCGTACGCGAGTGATGCGCGGGCCCGCTGCCCGGCCGTCAGGCACAGCGCGGAGAGATCGAGACGCTCTGCGGCCGACAGTTCAGGCGGTACGCCGGCGATCAGGTTCGTGACGACATCGAACAGCACCTCATCGAGTTCGCTTGGTGAGAGCATGCGCCGCATGACCTCACCGATGCGTCGACGCAGGAGCGGACGTTCGTTGACGGCGATCAGCGCGTACGCCGCCTGCTGCACGCGGTCATGCACGAAGTGATAGCGCCCGAAGCCATCGTCACGGCGCGCGACGCGCGCGTCTTCTTCGACCAGCCCCTCGGACACCGCGCCATCGAGGCCCACAACCACGCGATCTGCGGGTTGCCCGATCACCGCCGCGATGATCGGCGGCGAAAAGTTCGCGCCGATGCAGGCCGCCACGCGCAGCGCGGTCAGTGCATCAGGCGAGAGTCGACTCAGGCGTGTCGCCATAAGCTCGGCGACGTTGTCGCTGTAGTCGCGTGCCCGTACGTGCGCGAGATCCCAGACCCAAGCGCTCGTGGCCGAGTCGAAGGTCAGCAGCCGTTCATCATGCAGCGCGCGCAGGAACTGGCGGATGAAGAACGGATTGCCGCCCGTCTTGCCGTGCACCAGCGCACCGAGTGCCATGCACCGGTCATTTTCTGCATGCAGTGTGTCGGCAATGATCGCGGTCGTGTCGGCCTGTGAGATCGGTCCGATGGTGATGGTCGTGGCGCGGACACCCGCGGTCCGAACTTCCTCCAGCGCGGCCGCCAGCAATGGCGCACTTTCCAGCTCGTTGTCGCGATACGCGCCCAGGAGCACCACATGCTCGACGGTGGCGTCGAGCGCGATGGTTGTCATCAATGACAGCGACGCGCCGTCCGCCCACTGCAGGTCGTCCAGCATCAACACCAACGGCTGCTCGGAACGACAGAATAGCCGAACGAAGTCGCGGAACGTCGAGTTAAATCGATTCCGGGTCTCTGTGGGTCCCAGGGCAGCCGCGGGCGCCAACGGTCCTGTGAGCAGTTCGAGTTCAGGAACGAGATCCACCAGGACGCGCGCATTCGCACCCACTTCAGACGTGATGCGCTGGCGCCATTCAGCCAACTGTGACTCGGAGCCACTCAGCACCTGCTGCGTCAACCCCGTGAACGCCTGCACCACCGCCGAGTAGGGCACGTTTCGCTGGTACTGATCGAACTTGCCTGCAATGAACCATCCAGACTCCCGCTGCACGGCTGCACGCAATGCCGCGGCCAATGCGGATTTTCCGATGCCGGGCGCGCCTGCCAGTAAAACGGGTTCGCACCGCCCCCATCGGCTGCGATCGAACACGAGCTGCAGCGTTTCGAGCTCGTGCTCGCGGCCGTACAATCGATTGGGCAACGCGAACACCGCCGCGCGGTCGGCAACACCCAGCACTAGATCATCAGTCGAGCGACCCTCGCGCCACGCGGCCAGCACCGCGGTGAGGTCGGCTAAGAGACCATGCGTCGTCTGGTACCGATCTTCGCGTGCCTTTGAAAGCAGGCGCGACACGATCGATGCGACAGCAGGGGGAGTTTCTGGTCGAAGCGCGCGAAGATCGGTTGGCCGTCGCGCGGCATGTGCGTGCGCGAGCTCCAATGGATCGGTCGACTGCCATGGCGGGTCGCCAGTGAGCATCTCGAAGAGGAACGCGCCGATGCCGTAGAGATCACTGCGTGCGTCGGCACGATCGGCGCGGGCAAACAACTCGGGCGCCCAACATCGCGGATCGGCCGCGACGGCGGCGAGAACCACGCGGCGGTCGCCTGGTGACACCCATGCCGATTGCGCCGAGACGCCTCCATGCGTTGCTCCCGCTTCGTGCCAGTCGGCGAGCGCTTCAGTCGTGCGGTGCGCTAATACCAGCGATCGTTCGATGGAGAGTGGCCCCTTGGCCAGCAGCGACGCGACGGGCACGGCATCGTCGTCGTCGTCGAGAACCATGGCTTCGGCGGCGCCGAGTGGCTCGACCGTCAGCAACGTCTCCACGTGCCCGAACTCGCGGCGACGCAGTCGGTCGATGGCCTCGCGCCATGCGGCGAGTTCCGCCTCAGCGGGGTGCGTGGCGCGCAGGAATCGCACGCGCACGCGCGTCCCGTCGGCGAGGCGCGTCCCGCGGCACGTCACCGTTTCCGGATCTTCGTGAACGACTTCGGGCAGCTCGTACCCGGCGAGGTTCAGCACGATCGGGTCAGCACGAGCGGGTCATCACGATCGCTCGGCCAGAAGGGTGCAGTATTCCCACGCTCGCCGTTTCAGCGCGATGTACTGAAGGACCGACGCGACGACGTTGCCGTGCTGGATGGCCGACCGAACGCGAACCGCGCGCAACAGCACGCCGATGGGGAACACCGCGGCCGAACGGAGGCACAGTCGCCGGAGCGACGGTTCCACGTAGCGCGTCTCGCGGCGCACGTTTACGGTTGTGAATCCTGCCGCATTCGCCGACGCGCTGTGCTCCTGAATAGTGTCAAGGTCGGGCATGGCCCAGCCAGCGAGCCAGCGGCGCACGATGGCGCCGTCGAGTCGTCCAAGATCACGGGTCGTTCGCATGTACTCCGCGATGATCAAGCGTCCTCCCGGCCGCAGTACGCGAAAGAGTTCGCGATACGTCGTCGCCTTGTCCGACGAGTGGCAGAGACTTTCCTGAGCCCACACGACATCGAAGCTGCCGTCAGCATACGGCAACGCCGAATAGTCCGCCACCTCGAATGTCGCCCGCGCCGACAGTCCCCGCTCAGCCGCGATGGCCCGGGCACGCGAGACCTGATCGGACACGAGCGTCACGCCCGTCACCTCGGCCCCGCGATGCTCGGCCAGCCAGCACGCCGTGCCGCCAACGCCGCAGCCGGCGTCGAGGATGCGATCACCTGCCTGTACGCCCGCGCGCTCCGCCATCATCTCGTTGTGACGCGCGAGGGCCAGATGATGCGGCATGCCCGGCACGTCATGATAGCCGAAGTGAAAAGCGTAGTTCACCCGGTTGAGCCACATCACGCGGTAGTCGGCCCAGGTTTGCTCGTAGTAGCGAACGACGTTGTTCATGCGGTGCCGTTCGCGAGCGCGGCGATCAGGGTGGCGAATCGAGGCTGAGTGCGCAGTGGGGCAAAGGTCGGTCGAACGCCAAGCATGGCAAGTCCCGACGCACGCTCCACTCGCGCCTCGTCCAGCCGGTCCAGCGCGAGGGCTGGCTCGCCAAGTGCCACATGCACCTGCGCCAACGACAGTGGCGACACGTATGCGAGGAGCCGGGCGCGTTCGAGGGCTGCGAGGATCTCACGCGCGCGATCGACGCGTCCCGCTCGCGCAAGGGCGGTCGCCAGCGCTGACTGCGACTCGTGACTGTTCCCTGAAAGCAGCACGGCTCGCTCCAGCGTGACGACGGCTTCGTTATGCTGACCGAGTTCGGAGAGCGCGAGTCCTTCGAAGAGATGCGCGAGTCCGAATGCTGGGTGCTGCGCAATCACCATCCGGAGTTCTCGCACCGCTTGCTCGGATTCGCCTTCATACAGCCGCAAGATCCCGCCGCTGGCGGCGATCGCCGGTGAGAGCGGATCGAGCTCGCGTGCGCGCGCGATGTGTGCGCGCGCCTCCACGAAACGCCGACGCGGCGCGAGCAGGTGCATCGCGTACCACTGGTGCGTAACCGGTCCCTGCTCGTTCTCGTCGAGCGCGGCCGCAAAGTCCGCCTCGGCCGCCGCCCACTCAAGCTCGTAGAGTGCTCGCACTGACGCGCGCACCGTGAGTGCTTCCGGCGAGCGTGGGCGCTGGCGTAGTGCGCGTGAAGCCGCGGCAAGCGCCTCCGGCATCGCCGAGCGCGGTGCCATCACGTCGTAGATGGCAAGTGTCACGTAGCAATCGGCGAGACCTGTGAGTGCAAGCGTGAAAGTGGGATCAGCGGCGACAGCCTCCTGCATGTACGCCAGCGCCTGCTGCATCGAGGTGGACGTACGCTGACTCCATGCAAAGCGCCCCTTGAGATACGACTCGTAGGCCGCGAGACTCATTGTTGGCGTTTCCACGAGTCGCTCGGTTCCTTCACGCAACTGGACGCGTAGTGCGCGCACGACGGCGCGAGAGATCTCGTCCTGCACCGCGAAGACTTCGCTTTCGTCGCGATCGAAGCGTTCCGACCAGAGGGTAAATCCACTGGCCTGTTCGGTGAGTTCGGTAGAGATGCGCAGGCGCGTGCCGTCGCGACGTACGCCGCCGGTGAGTACGGCGCTCACGCCAAGGTCGGCGCCGATGACGCGCACGTCATCCGTACGTCCTTTGTATGCGAACGCCGAGGTGCGACCGACGACGCGAAGACCTGGAAGTCCCGAAAGCGCGTGGATCAGATCTTCGCTGATGCCGTCCGCCAGGTAGTCATCAGCCGTGGCGCCGCCGCGATTGGAAAACGGCAGTACTGCGATCGACGTGACGGTGGTAGCGCCGCTTCGCCGCACAGCTCGCGGTGC
>JANLVM010000541.1:0-2597 GCA_031364015.1 Gemmatimonadaceae bacterium | reverse complement strand
GCCGGTACCAAGATCCCCTCAAGTCTTCGGCCGCACACTCGGGCCGAACTTGTTCCGCTGCTCATGTGGCGCGGCTGGGTGCTGTCCACATCGCTCGGGAGGGCAGTGAAGGATCGCCTGCTCGAGGAGGCTCTTCGGGCTGAAGCCATGCTGCCGGTAACGCCGGCGACGCCGAAAAGCGGAGTATTTCGCGCGCTTCGCCGTCGGACATCCTCATGCGTGGCGCGACTTTTGTACGTCACGTGGAGGGCGACGCAATGAAGCACGGCGTGCTGCTGGGACTCAGGCACTTCCGCGCCCTTCTGCTGGCCAATCGGCTGCTGGTATTTCGCTTTGTCGCTACGTCACTCGGGAAGTCGCTCACCGGACTCGCCACCATCCTGCTGACGCGGGATTTTCTGGCCGGTGTACTTGGCGGAGCGACCGCAGCCAGCGCGTCCGGCGCCGCGTCGATTCCCACGTTCGCCCTCTGGGCGGGCGCCGGACTGCTGTTTCTCTCGATCGTCGCATCCAGCCTGCTCTCGTTCGACAATCGCATCACGCAGCAACGCATGGTGCAGCTACTCGAACTGAACATGATGGAGAAGCTGATCCGTCATTTGCTCAAGCTATCGGTGTCGTTCTTCGACCGACAAAGCCCGGGTGACATGCTGCAGGCGGTGCGCCAGGATGTTGTCGCGCTTCGATCATTGGTGTTTTCGGTCGCTGGTATCGTGCTCGAGTCTGCGAGTGCATTGGGGTTGTTCGTGGCCGCGCTCTGGATCAGTCCGAAGCTCACACTGTGGGCGCTGGTCGTGCTGCCACTGGCCAGCTTCCCGGTGTTCATTGCCGCCCGTCGGGCGACCGCACGCTCACTCGCGATTCGCCGCACGGGCTATGTGCTATTCGACGCACTACTCGAAATGCTGCGAGGCATTCGCGTGGTAAAGGTTTACCGAGGCGACGACGCGATCGCGCAATCGACAATGGCCAAGAGTCGACGCTACTTCGACGAGTTGATCGAGATGGTACGTGTGCAGTCCTCGGCTCAGGTGCTGCTGGAAATGATCGCCGGGCTGGGACTCGTGATCGTCGTTGTCGTTGGCGGACTCGATGTCATGTACGGCCGCCTCAGTTGGCCCTCACTGCTCGCATTCCTGCTGGCCGTCCGAGCGCTGTACGGACCCATCAACAATCTGAACAACAGCATCATCGGGCTCGGCGCGCTCAGCGCATCAACCGACCGGGTCACGGAACTGTTGGCGACCGAGCCACAGGTGCCGGAATCTGCCGACCCAGTAGTTCTGCACGCCAATCCCGGCACGGTCACATTCGACGCCGTCGGCTTCGCATACGACAAACGCACGGTGCTGCGGGATGTTTCGCTCACGGTGCGAGCCGGCGAAACGATTGGCATTGCCGGTCCGTCCGGCGCCGGCAAGACCACGCTACTTAATCTCGTGGCGCGCTTCTACGATCCGACATCAGGCGCTGTGCGCTTTGACAGGCACGACCTGCGTTCGCTTCGCCTGGATGACGTATACGACAAGATCGGTATCGTCACCCAGGAACCGTTTCTGTTCGCCACGTCGGTTCGCGAGAACATCCGCTGCGCGCGACCCAGCGCGACCGACGCCGAGGTCGAGGACGCCGCGCGTGCGGCGGGAGTACACGAAGAGATCCTTACGTTCGCCGTGGGCTATGACACGGTGATCGGGATGGGTGGCGTTGGTGTCTCTGGCGGACAGGCGCAGCGCATCAACATTGCCCGGGCATTGCTTAAGAATCCGCCAGTCATTTTGCTCGACGAAGCCACCGCGAGTCTCGACTCGCTTTCGGAACTGGTGGTGCAAGACGCACTGGAGCGACTCATGATTGGCCGCACGACGTTCGTGGTCGCACATCGACTGTCGACGCTGCGCGGCGCTACACGAATTTTGGTGCTCGATCGCGGCGAGATGGTCGGGCTGGGCAGCCACGCCGAACTGTTGGGCTCGTGCAAGGTGTATCGCGAGATGTGGGAGCTGCAGAGCTTCGAGACGGCGTGACGTTCTGAACGCCGACGGCGCCACAGACTGCGGCCCTTCGCCAGTTGTAGACTTCGCCACGACTGCTCAGCGGCTCGGCTTCACCACACGCGTTGCTGACCGTACGCCATCCGAGAACACCAGCTCCACTGCCTGCCCCTTGCTGGAGAAGCTGTCGCCGGAACGGCGCAGGAACGACAGGATCTCTCCTGTCGATGCGTCGCGGACCATCGCCATCGGGTACCGCGAGACGTCCCAGTTCACACGTGACTTCCCTGAGGCCATCGTGAACGACTCGGCCGGATTGGGCAAGACGACCGTTGCAGGAAGTTGGCCAACGCGCACTGACGCCACCGGCGCCGGGCTGCTTCGCACCGCCAACGGAAATGGCGAGCGATCATCCCGCACGGCAATGCGCGCGAGCGACCGCTCGAGCTGCGCGCTCCAGGGCACCACCACGGCGAACTGACGCTCATCGCGCTGTATCTCGTGATCGACACGTTCGGCATTGATCGGGATATCAAGCAGCGTGACGTCGTCCACATCGGACATCACAACACGATGCGAGAACTTTGCGGGACGCGGTGTGGG
>JANLVM010000537.1:0-6757 GCA_031364015.1 Gemmatimonadaceae bacterium | reverse complement strand
GCGCTCGAGACTGCGCTGCTTGCACGCCGATCCCCACCAGACCGTACGGCGCAAGCGCGCGCCCGACCGCGGTAAAGAGCAGATTGCCCGTCACTCCATACGCGTTGACGCCATACCTTGCGTTGGACTCTATGCCATGTGCTAATACGTTCGACACACGCAATGCCTCAACGTCAACGCGGAATAGCACGCGTGCTGCGGTGTCGCGCTTGGCAGAGATGCTCGCGCGGACAAAGGGGCCGACGCCTCCCGTTCGTCCAACCAACCCTGCCGGTACAGCAACACCTGCGGCGACTTCGTATTCGTATCGAGCGGGTTGCGCGGACAGTGCTGACGCCAGAGCGCACGCTGCAAGAACCTGCGTCGCGCCGCGGTGCGCCCATGCGAAACGCCGTGCTGGGCGCACAGCGATTCCGTCTACGACTTGACCCTTGCGGACTAGAAACAGTTTGGATTCCACCATGGGCAGGTCGAGGTGGCCCCGGCGGCCACCCAAAATCCCCCAGTTGTGGCCACCCCAAACTCCCCCAGCTGGCGTGAAGGTTTGAGCACCTAAACCGAGGTGCCATCCGCAGGACGTCGATCGTCGCTAGTTTTCGCCCGTCCCCTTGGGACCCATGCGCGCCCATGATCGGCGCCCTTCTGCCCGTAATCTCCGCAGTGCTTCAGAACTCTCAGGTCGACACGCTCCTGCTCGCCCAGCAACCCGTGGCGCCAAGTGGGCCGGCCGACGCCGCCGTCGTCTCCACGTTTACCGAACGGCTCGAACAGAGCTTCGCCATGTTAGGCGAGTTCGTGCCCGCGCTGTTCGGCGCGCTGGTCATCCTCTTCGCTGGCTATCTGGTGGCGAAGGTGATCGAGAAGTTCACGCAGCGGATGCTGCGTCGTGTACGACTCAACCAGTTGCTCGAGCGCGGCGGCGTGATGCAAGCGGTGGAGCGCTCGGGTGCGCACATGAATCCGGCCAAGGTCATCGCCAACGTGCTGTTCTGGTTCATCATGTTTGCCGTGCTGCTCGTCGCCGCGAACGCGATCGGCCTGGATTCATTGGCGAATGTCTTCTCCGAACTCGTGTCCTACATCCCGAGTGTGATCGCGGCCATCGTGATCATCATTCTCGGTATCGTCCTCGGCGGGTTTGTTGGGGGGCTTATCATGGCCTCGGCCGGTGGATTGCACGGTGGGCCGTGGCTGGCACGGACCGGACGCGCGGGAGTGATCGTGCTGGCTGTCTTCATGGCGCTGCAGGAGCTCGGCATTGCGACCGATATCGTGACGACGGCGTTCGCCATCCTCTTTGGGGCCGTCGCACTCGCGTTGGCGCTCGCGTTTGGTTTAGGCAATCGCGATCTCGCGGCGGAAGTCACGCGTGAGTGGTACCAGCGGTATCGCGCTGAGCGGATGGCGATTGACGCGGAAGCGGCTGCGGAGGAAGCGGAAGAGCTGGCGGAAGAGGCGTCTGAAGATGCGTCAGAGGCCGCGTCCGAAGCTGCCGCTGCGGCGGCCGTGATGGCGCATTCGGCGCGCGCGCGTCTGGAGACGGTACAGGAGTCGGTGCGCGCATGACACGCGCCGGACGAATGCGTATCGCGGCGCTCGTGCTGGCGTCGCTGATACCGCTGCGCGTGCAGGCGCAAACGAAAATACGGCCGAAAGTGGTGCCTGATTCTGTCAGGAAAGCAGATTCTGCGGCGACGGCTTTCCTGGAAGCTGATGCGCAATTTTTCGAACGTCGCCTGGTGGCGCAGCGTGCGCAGTACTTGAAAGGTGCCGGGTGGGCGGAGCTTGGCGATCGGTGCAATCCGGGTGCGCTGCGCATTTTCCCCAATGACACGTCGGTGCAGCAGCGTGACTCACTGCAGCGCCTGGTCGAGCGCATGGAGCAGACGATCATTGGACGCGGCGTGGGCGCGCGTCTGGACACGCCGCACGCGCGCGCGCTGCTTCGCACCATTGTCGGGTGGGAAGCCGGTATCGACCGCCCGTTGTGGGATGTTGACACCAGGGAATCGCGCGCGGCCGTGGCCACGGGGCTCACGGGCGAGGTGCCGGATCCACGCAGCACCGGCTGTCTGCCGTCGCCGATCGGCATGGACACCGTAACGTTCGTCGTCCCGGGCTTTGCCACGATGGACTTTCCGAAGGCCGCGAAACCGCGCGTGAAGGCCTACTTCGGTCCCAACGGTCAGCAGCGTGCCCGCGATGAGTTTTTCGCAGTTCGCGGCCGACAGGATCCACTGGCGGAATTGTCGTACATCATCGTCGCGCCAATCGTGATATGGCGAGGCTGGGCCCTCGTCGGGGTGGATCGTCCGCGCGAAAAAGGCGGCGTAGAGGTTGGCGTGTCCAGCTACGGCGGCGCGGTGTATTTGATGCGTCAGTTCGGTACCCAGTGGCGCCTCGTGACCGTCGTTCGGAGCTGGGGTTCCTGAACCATCAGCGGGAAGCCATCGTTCACCGCTTCCCGCTCCGTGACGGGAGCGCGATGGGCGGGTGGATATTTTGTAAGTTGTTGATACTGAGGCATTTACGCGCGAACTGAGCCGTTGATTTTCGCGGTCCCCGCGACTAGATTTAACAGGTTGTACCACCCCGCTTCGACGCACCTGCCGGACACCCTTCCCGCCGCGCCATGACCGCACCAAACGCCCGCGAACGCATCCTCCCGCGCCTCATCGATGAAGAGGTGAAGGAGTCGTTCATCAACTATTCGATGAGTGTCATTGTGTCGCGGGCACTGCCCGATGTACGCGATGGACTCAAGCCCGTGCATCGTCGAGTGCTGTTCGCGATGAACGAGCTCGGATTGGTGCCGGGTCGGCCGTACAAGAAATGCGCCACCGTGGTCGGTGACGTCCTGGGCAAGTACCATCCGCACGGCGACAGTAGTGTGTACGACGCGCTCGTGCGCATGGTGCAGAATTTTTCGTTGCGCTATCCGCTGGTCGACGGACAGGGGAATTTCGGATCGATCGAAGGGGACAACGCGGCCGCGTACCGGTATACCGAATCACGACTGATGCGGATTGCGGTGGAGATGTTGACCGACATCGACAAGCGCACGGTCGATTTCGCGCCCAACTTCGACGACCGGCTCGAGGAGCCGCGCGTCATGCCGGCCGGGTTTCCCAATTTGCTGGCGAACGGATCGTCCGGGATTGCGGTGGGCATGGCCACGAATATCCCGCCGCACAATTTACGCGAGGTGATTGCGGCCGTGATCGCGCTCGTTGACGAGCCGGAGCTCGATGGACCCGCACTCCGCAGGTTGGTGAAAGGGCCGGACTTCCCGACGGGTGGCTACATCTACGGCCGCGCCGGTATCGCCGACTACCAGGATACCGGGCGCGGGCGCATCGTCATGCGCGCGCGCGCCGTCATCGAAGAAAAGGAGTCCAGCGGCAAGTCGCAGATTGTCGTCACCGAGGTGCCATACCAGTCGAATCCGGGCAAGCTGGTGCTGGATATCGCGGAGTTGGTGAAAGAGCAGAAGCTCACCGGCATCAGCGCGCTGCGCAACGAGTCCGATCGTGACGGCATTCGTATCGTGATCGAACTCAAGCGCGATGCCATACCGCGCGTGGTGCTGAATCAGTTGTACAAGCACACGTCCATGCAGAGCACGTTCGGCGTGATCATGCTGGCGCTGGTGCCCGATCCGAATACGCGCCAGTTGGTGCCGAAGGTGCTGACGCTCAAGCAGTGTCTCGAGCACTACATCGTGCACCGTCACGAGGTCATCGTTCGTCGGACGCAGTTCGACCTCGATAAGGCGCTCGAGCGCGAGCACATCCTCGAAGGGCTCAAGATCGCGGTCGACAACATCGACGAAGTCATCCGGCTTATTCGCGCCGCCAGTGATACGCCGACGGCCAGTGCGCAGTTGCAGACACGTTTCGGACTCAGCGAACGGCAGGCCGAGGCGATTCTGAACATGCGCCTCGCCAAGCTCACCGGCCTGGAGCGCGACAAGCTGGAGGAAGAGCTCACCGAAGTGCGCGCGTTTATTGTCGACATGCGGGGGATCCTGGAGTCGAAGTCGCGACGCATGGGCATTCTCAAGGGCGAGCTGCTGGCGTTATCGGAAACATTCGGCGACGACCGGCGCACCGAGATTGTCAGTGACGATGGGGAGTTCTCCATCGAAGATCTGATCGCCGACGAAGAAATGATGGTCACCATCACGCATGGCGGCTACATCAAGCGCACCCCCCTGTCGCTCTACAATCGGCAGGGGCGTGGCGGCCGCGGCAAATCGGGCGCCGATCTCAAGGAGAATGACTTCCTCGAGCGCGTATACGTGGCGAGCACGCACACGTACATGTTGATTTTCACCGACGACGGGCGCTGCTATTGGCTCAAAGTGCACGAGCTGCCGCAAGCCGGTCGTGCGACGCGCGGCAAGCCCATTGTCAACCTCATCAACGTCACGCCCGACACGCGTATTCGCGCCATCGTGGTGACGCGCGAGTTCTCCGACACCGAATTTCTCCTGTTCTGCACCAAGAAAGGAACGGTCAAGAAGTCGGCGCTCTCACAATACTCCAATCCGCGCGCCACCGGCATCAAGGCCATCAAGATCGAAGAAGGCGATGAGTTAGTCGATGTGCAGGTCACTGCGGGCAACAACGATGTGGTGCTCGCGACGCGCCACGGCTTGTCGTTGCGGTTCCACGAAAGCGACGTGCGCGAGATGGGACGGGACACCACGGGGGTGAAGGGCATCGAATTGCGTCCGGCCGACCAGGTGGTGGGCATGGTCGTGATCAAGCGCGAGGCGACGCTGCTGGTGGTGACCGAGAAAGGACTGGGCAAGTGCTCGGAAGTGAGCGAGTACCGGGTGCAACGGCGTGGCGGCAAGGGCATCCTCACGCTCAATCGTACGGCGAAAACCGGCGATGTGGTGGCGCTGATGGAGGTCGTTCCTGAAGACGAACTGATGCTGATGACCCGACAAGGCATCGCGATTCGCAGTAAGGTCTCGGAAATTCGGGTGACCGGTCGTGCGGCGCAGGGCGTCAAACTCGTCGCGCTCGACGAACACGATGTGGTATCGGCGGTGGCACGCGTCATTCCAGACGACAAGGAAGACGGCGTCGAAGGAGTCGACGCCATCGACGCCACCGACCTCAACGAATTGGGTGAGTTGGGCGATTCGGCTGGCGGCGACCGGTGACGCCAGCGCGCGGCTGGTCATAGCGCTGGTCCCGATTCTCGCGGCAACGTATACTGCGTGATTGTCCCATCCGCCCTTCGTCTCTCATCGCTCTCCATGACTGCCTTCGGTACCGTGACACGGGTTGACCTGACGGAGCGTGTGGCCGACGCGTTCAGCGTGCATGGTTAGCTCGCGCATTCTCGTCGCCGACGACGATCTGGCCGTCCTTGAGTCGGTCACGTGGCTGCTCAAAGAGAATGGCTATGACGTGGTGCCGGCCAACGGCGGCGACGAGTGCCTCGAGGCCCTGGAGAAGCGCGCACCCGATCTGCTGTTGCTCGACATTCTCATGCCGGACACCGACGGCTACACGTTGCTGGAGCGCATCAAAAGCGAAGAGCGATGGCGGGACCTGCCCGTGCTGATGCTCTCCGCGCAGCCACCGGAAGATGCGTCGGTGCGATCGCTCGGCCTTGGCGCGTCCGACTTTATTCGGAAGCCGTATCGCCCGAAGGAACTGCTGGCCCGGGTGCAGGCGCAGCTGCGCATGGGTGCTGTGCTCCGCGCCACACGCTCGGCGCTGGTACGCACGGAGGAGGCGCTCGTGCGCGCGCAACAGGATGCCGATAGCCGTCGCAAGTTGGTGGACATCCTGCACGAAGTCACCGGCGATCTGTCAGTGTCTGAGCTGTTTCATTTGCTCGTGCGACGTGCCGCACGCGCACTGGACGTCTCGCACTGCTCCATTGTGCTCGCGCGCCCTGGAGAAATGTCGGCGGTCGTGGTGGCGGCATACGAGAACCCCCAGCTGCACCAGTTGGTGATCCAGCTCGATCGGTATCCCGAACTTCGCGCCGCGCTCGACAGCGGTCAGCCGGTGCTGGTCGAAGATATCGACACGCATCCCTTGTATGAAGGCGTGCGACATGTCTGGGGGATTGAGGGCATCGAAATCCCGATTCGTTCGGTCATCGCGCTGCCGTTCTCCATCGAACGCGGTCAGTACGGCGTGTTCCTGGTGCGTCGTACGCGCGACCAGGAGCGATTCGGTCCGCCCGATCTGGAGTTCGCGCAGGCCGTTATCACTGCGGCCGTTGCCGTTATTCAGCGCGCCCAGATGATGGAAAGCACGATGGCGGACAACGCGCGCCTGGAACAGCTCGCGCAAACCGATCCCCTCACGCAAATCCTCAATCGGCGCGCACTGACCGAACGCATCACTGCGGAAATGGAACGGGCGCTCCGATACGATTCGACTATGGCCTTGCTGATGATCGACCTCGATCACTTCAAACGCGTGAACGATACGTTCGGCCATCTGGTGGGGGATGACGTGCTGCGCGACGTTGCCCATCTGTTGTCGGAGACGATTCGCGGGACCGACATCGTCGCGCGATATGGCGGCGAGGAGTTTCTGGTCTTGTTGCCGGAAACCGACGACGAAGGAGCGGAGTCGTTCGCCGAGCGCATTCGCGTCGCGGTGGAGTCGCATGCGTTCAGCAATTCCACCGACGCACCGTTGCTGCGGCTGACCGCCAGCGTAGGCGTCGCGGTCTTTCCCGCGACACGCATTGAGTCGGTGGAAGATCTGTTTGCGCG
>JANLVM010000531.1:0-3512 GCA_031364015.1 Gemmatimonadaceae bacterium | reverse complement strand
GGAGTGCGCGACCGGAGCGCATCGAAGTGTGCCGCACAGTGTCCGAGGAAGAACTGTCCCGCCTCGCCGAGCACATGCGCCAACGCGTAGTGTGCGAAGGCGTGTTCGCCACGTACCTGCTGCGTATCGAGGTCGATGGACTGACGATCGGCGAGTCGGTAATTCGCGGAGCAGGTCTCCGGAATGACCGGCCGCTCTATCTGCTGCGCGACTATGTGGTTCCCCCCGGCGAGCACCGGTTCCGCGTATCGCTCACGCGCCGCGAAAAGACCGACGACGACGCAGCCGCGTATGCCAGGGCGGTGGTACCCGACGTCGACACGGGCCGCTATGCCGGACGCTCCCAACGGGAGGCCACCGAACATTTGCGCCGCGCCCGCGCTGCGATCCCGCCAAAGCTGGTGCTCGATACGGTGGTTTCCCTGACGCCGCAACGCGTGGCGCTCGTGACCTTGAACGCCGAGCGCAGATCGCTCGAGTTGCACGCGGAGTCGCCCAGGTAACACCCTCTTTCCACTCACGTCCGGTCGCACATGCAGTTCAAGACCATCATCGAGCCGTTCCGCATCAAGACGGTCGAACCCATTCGTCAGACCACCGACGCGCAGCGTGCCGCGGCCATTCGCACCGCGCACTACAACGTCTTCCAGTTGAACGCCGAAGACGTGCTCATCGACCTGCTCACCGACTCGGGTACCGGGGCGATGTCGGTGTACCAGTGGGCCGGCATGATGAAGGGCGATGAGTCGTATGCCGGCGGTCGTTCCTTTCACGCCTTCGTGAAGTCGGTCACCGATATAACGGGCTATCGGCATGTGATCCCCACGCATCAGGGGCGCGCCGCTGAGCACATCCTCGCTCGCGCCATGCTGGTGCCTGGGTCGATCGTGCCCAACAACACGCACTTCGACACCACCCGGGCCAACGTCGAACACTGTGGTGCCGTTGCGCTCAACCTGCCGATTCACGAAGGACACGAGCCGCAAACCATCCATCCCTTCAAAGGCAACATGGATGTGGACGCGCTCAATCGTGTGTTGCACGACAACCCCGGTAACGTGCCCATGGTGATGATCACGGTCACCAACAACTCCGAGGGCGGGCAGCCGGTGAGCATGGAGAACATCCGGCGCACGTCGGAACTGTGCCGCACGTACGGCGTGCCATTTTTCATCGATGCCTGTCGATTCGCCGAGAACGCGTGGTTTATCAAGACCCGCGAGCCGGGTTACGCTGACAAGTCGCCACTCGAGATCGCGCAGGAGATGTTCCGACTCGCCGACGGCTGCACGATGAGCGCGAAAAAGGACGGCATGGCGAACATCGGCGGATTTCTCGCCATGAACGACGATGCGCTGGCGCTCACCTGTCGCAATTCACTTATCCTCACGGAGGGCTTCCCCACCTACGGTGGGCTCGCCGGCTACGATCTCGAAGCCATCGCGGTCGGACTGTATGAAGCGCTCGATCCGGACTATCTGCACTACCGTATTCGATCGGTAGAGTATCTCGCCGAAAAGATTATCGCGGCCGGAATTCCCATCGTGCGACCCGCTGGCGGTCATGCCCTGTACCTCGACGCCAGGAGTTGGCTACCGCACATCCCGCCGCATGAGTTCCCGGGATGGGCGCTCTCCGTCGCGCTGTACATCGAGGGCGGCATCCGCGCGGCGGAGATCGGGTCGGTGATGTTTGGGCGACAGACCGACGGCAGTGAGCGCGCCGCCGACCTGGAGCTTGTGCGCCTTGCCTTTCCGCGTCGCGTCTACACGCAAAGTCACATGGACTACGTGGCCGAGGTGCTCCTGCACCTGAACACCATCGCGAGCGAGCTTCGCGGTATGCGCATCGTGGAGCAGCCGGCAGCGCTCCGTCACTTCACCGCGAAGTTCGAACCCCTGCCCCGCTAGCCGCGCGGAGCCGCATCGCACCTGAGCTGAACCCTGGAAGGCGGCGGATCCGGCGGATCCGGCGGATCCGGCGGTCAGGCGTCCCGCCCGGTGGGGGCTCCCTGCTTGACGTGACGACCTCCGTCTGCATGTTGGAGCAGAGCAGATCAGGAAATTCGTGTCGGCGCAGGTACACCGACACTCCAGACGTATCGCGCAACCAGGAGACGTGAGCATGCCGGACGCCCTGCTGTCGGTCGTGGGATCGCACCCCTTCGTGGCCCGTTTGCAGCCCAAACACATTGAGAAGCTCTCGTCGATGGCGCGCGAGATGTGCTTCGACACGGGTCGCGTCATCTTCCCCGAAGGCGATCACGGTCGAGAGTTCTACCTGTTGGTGAAAGGAATGGTCGGACTCGAGATCACGTCGCAGGGCAGCGTGCTCCGCGTGCAAACTCTGTATGCCGGCGACGAGTTTGGTTGGTCGGCAGTGCTCACGGGGAAGAACAAGGTGCTGCAGGCGCGCGCCCTGAGTCGCGCCGACGTGCTCGTGTTCGACGGCGTCGAACTGCTCGAAGCGTTTCAGGAGGACTCGGCGTTTGGACTGGCCTTCACGATGCAGCTACTTGGCGTCGTGTCCGAGCGATTGTCCGCAGCCCGTGAACAACTCCTCGACTTCTACGCGCCAGAGTCGAAACGCGCCGGCAACTGAACCCAAGTCGCCTGGCGGAACGCTAGCTTAGCTAACTAGAGGCGGTCGAGCATCCACCCTGGGAAAATCGCCAACAACAGCGTTGCGGCCAGACACAGCAAACACGCACCACGCGCGAACGCCCCGGCGGGCCGATCGCGGTAGGCGTGTGGATCGGACTGGTGTTCCGACGCGGCGTCGGCACTCATGAACATCAGCTGAATCACTCGAAGATAGAAATAGATCCCGAGGTAGCTGCCCACGAGACCAATCACGGCGTACGTCGTGTAGCCAGCAGCCAGCACGTTTTTGAAGATCAGGAACTTGGCCACGAATCCGGGGAACGGCGGTATGCCGGCCAGCGAAAGCATCGCCACACCGATCACACTCGCGGCAAACGGATTGCGATGCCACAGCCCTTTGAGATTGTCCAGGCGATCGCGTTGCATGTCGTCGTCGGCCGCTGGTAGCGCGGCGAACGCCAGCACGTTGAGTATGCCGTACGCCAGCACATAGAACGTGACCGCCTGAAAACGACCGGCGCCGTCGCCCAACAGCGCATAGAACAGGTAGCCGGCATGCGCGATAGACGAATAGGCGATCATGCGACGGAACGACGGCTGACGCATGGCCGTCAGATTTCCCCACACAATGGAAATGAGAGGAAAGATGGCCAGCAACTCGACGACGGGTGACACCACTGGTGCGGCGGCGAACAATCGGACCACGGCCAGCAACACGCCGGCTTTCACAATCGTCGCCATGTAGGCCGTGACCGTCACACTGGCCCCTTCGTACGCGTCGGGCGCCCAGGCGTGGAACGGCACAATTGCGGCCTTGAGGAAGAAGGCCAGCAATATCAGCACGACCGCCGCGCGCGACATGAGATCGGGAGCACCGAGCGCGGTCGCGAACGTGGAAATCTCGAGCGA
>JANLVM010000471.1:0-5458 GCA_031364015.1 Gemmatimonadaceae bacterium | reverse complement strand
GTTGGTTCTTCACTCGTGGCATTGGCACGCTTCCACGCGCGTTCGGCGACGCCCTCAAGTTGCTCGCGCGACATGTTCCGAAACACTTCGTCGTCGATACGCGCCACGAACGTGCCGGTGCGCGCCAATTGCTTTGCGCGCTTGAGTCGCTTCTCCGCAATGCGCCCGTCCAGCTCCACCGGCGCGCTGCCGAAATCGGTGAACCAGAGCGCCAACGAGACCAGGTTGAATCCGATCGACATGACCGTGGCCACGGGCAAGTTCACCGCCGACGCGAGACCGATCGCGGTCGCGACAAACACGTAGACCGCATCCTTGCTGTCGTCGAGCGTGTTCCGAAAGCGCACCGCCGCCACGATGCCCGCCAGGCTGAAGGCCAGGGCGACACTGTATTTCACCAGCAAGACGATCCCCGCCACCACCGATGGCAGCACCACCAGCAACTGCACGATCGACTGCTGGTATCCGCGCTTGGCGCGCGTGAGCTGATACACCCACGCCACTGGCAGCGACAGCAGCACGGCGGCCAGAATCGCCACCGACACGCTGATCGCCAGCGAGCCCTCGTCGAGTTGCGCGACAGGCATGCCCTTCGCACCGAGGTCCTCAACGCCGCCCATCAGCGCTTCCAACGACGCGGGAATGGCCACGTTGCTGCGCGGAAGCCATTGCCACGCCAGCGTCATCCCACCGACCAGGATGATGTAGTATACGACGGCGCGAACAATCAACCGCGTGGCAGCGTTTTCCTGGAACGACAAGTTCGACACGCGCGATCTCCGGCCTAGAGTCTACGAACGCCCACGACAGCTACTGGCTTTCAGCCAGACAAGTATCGTGTTGGTCCGCACTTCCCGCCATACGCCTGGCCGACGGATGGTGAAATGTCAGCCCTTTCAGACCCGTATCGACAGCTCTTGCTGCAGCGAGACCCGTCCCCCAATTTCGCCTCATGACCCGACAGACACTGCGCTCCATCGGCCTATTGGTCGCTATCGCGTTCACGGCCGTCAGCGCCGGGCAATGCACGACGGCGCGCGCCGCCACCAGCGTGACTCCAGTGGCGGCGGACGTCAACGCGACCCCGTTGGCCGCTACCGCCCCTTCGCTGGTCGTGCTCATCGTCATCGACCAGTTTCGCGCCGATTATCTCCAGCGTTTCGGCTCGCAAATGAACGGTGGGCTGGCTCGGCTCATGCGCGACGGCGCCTGGTTTACCGACGCGCATCATGATCACGCCATCACCGAGACGGCGCCTGGGCACGCGTCGATGCTGTCCGGGCGCTTCCCGCGCTCCACGGGCATCATGATGAACAGCATTGGGGTCGACGACGAGACCGCCCCACTGCTCGCCAATGGGTATGGTCCCGGGGCGTCACCCAAACGATTTCTGGGCACCACGCTGGTCGACTGGATGCGCACCGCCGACAGCAAGACACGAACCCTCTCGGTTTCCATGAAGGATCGCGCCGCCATCCTGCCCCTCGGTCGAGCGCCTGGCGATGTGTATTGGTATTCCCCCGACGGGCGGTTCGTCACCAGCAGCTTTTTTCGCAAGGTGCTGCCGCCGTGGGTCATTGCATTCAACGAACGGCAAGTACCCGCGACGTACGCGGGCAAGCATTGGACGCTGCTGCTGCCGGACAGCGCCTATCGCGAACCCGATAGTGTGGTCATTGAAGGGTCGGGGAAGCAGTTCGTGTTCCCGCACCTCATGCCCGACGATCCGTTCGATGCGGTGAACCTCATTCGGGCATCGCCGTACATGGATGACGTCGTCGCGACCTTTGCACTGGCCGGCGTTCGGGCCATGGAGCTTGGCGCCACACCGCGTACCGATCTGCTCGCCCTGTCGCTGTCCACGACGGATCTGGTGGGCCATCGCTATGGTCCGGACTCGCGCGAAATGCACGATCAGGTACTGCGCGTCGACCGCGTCATTGGCCGATTCCTCGATTCTCTGTACACCATTCGCGACTCGGCGACGGTGACGGTTGTGCTCACGTCGGATCACGGCGTTGGACGTATTCCGGAACTGGCTGCGGCAACGGTGAAACCCATGCCGGTGCGCGCCTCGCTTGAGTCGGTGATGCCGATCGTGCGCGCCAAACTCCGCGCGGCGGGCGTCGACACGATGGCGTTTATCATGGAGCAGAACATCGTCCAGCTCGATCGCGCGGCATTTCGCCGGAAGACGCTCGACCCGGACTCGCTGCTGGCGTTCTTCGCCGTCACCGTGCGTCGGGAGTTCGGCGTGGCGCGTGTCGATCGCTTCCGGGATCTGCTGGCTGACTCAGCCAGGGACGTCATCGCGCGCCGATGGACCCACCAGTTTCCGGCAACCGTGAATATCGAAATGCTTATCACGCTCACACCCATGAGCACGTGGGGCGGCAACGTGGCATCGCACGGTTCACCCTACGACTACGACACGCACGTGCCCGTAATTTTCTCCGGATTCGGCGTGAAGCCCGGAAAATTTACCGAGTTCGTTCGCACCGTGGATATCGCCCCTACACTCGCGACGATTATCGGAGTCAAGCCGATGGAACCGCTGGACGGCGTGCCATTGCGGCGCGCACTCCGCGACCTCAACTCGGCACGATCAGTGCCTTGACCACCGTACGGTCGGCCACTGCGGCGAGCGCCTCGTTGGCCTGCTCCAGTGTGAATCGCTGCGACAGCGCGTCAAGCCACGGCAACCGCGCGCCCTGATGGGCTAACAACTGCACGGCGCGATGAAAGTGGGAGTAGTCGCATCCCCAACAGCCGCGCACTTCGGCGTGCTTGCGATTGAGCTGTGAGTGGGGATTGATCGTGACCGGTCCGGCATCGGTGTATTGACCAGCCACCACGACCACGCCGCCGTCACGCACCAGATCCAGCGCCTGGCTCACAGCCGACGGATCGCCCGAAGCCTCAATGACAATGTCCACACCGCGGCCGTTGTTAGCGGCACGCACCGCGCTGACGCGATCGGCATGCGGGACCTCCAGCGCAACAGTTGCCGTGGCACCCATGCGCTCGGCGAACGTGAGTCGCGCCGCTGGGGCGCCAACCGCAATCACCGACTGGGCGCCCGAGAGCGCCGCGAGCGCAATGGAGGCCTGCCCCACCGGTCCAACGCCGAGCACCGCAACCGATGAACCCAGGCGCACGCCGCCCCGCTCGATCGCGTGCATCGCCGTGACGAGTCCGCATCCGCCCGCGATAAACTGCGCCGGGTCAACCGACGGCGGAATTCGCAACAGCTTGACGCCCGGCTTCATCCAGATGTGATCGGCCCATCCGCCCATCGGACCGTCCGCCACACCGTACGTGATGCCATACACCTTTCGATGCGCACAACGGGTGCTCTGCTTCGTCACCAGGCACTCGTAGCACGTCCCACACGTCTCGTGTACGTCGAGAAACGTGACCAAGTCGCCTTCGCGGAACGGGACCCCTTCGATGTCCGACATGCCACCGCGAATCTCGGCCAGATGGCCCACCGACACGTGGCCGGGTACAATGGGAAATGGCACACCAGCCAGTCGCCCGTGATGCAGATGCACGTCGGTGCCACACACTTCCGAGTATTGCGTGCGCAGCATCGCGCTGCCCGGAGTCAAGGTCGGCCACGGCAGTTCGCGTAGCTCGAGGGGCTGATGTGGCGCCGTCATCACTGCAGCGCGGACCACGGGAGTCATACGATTGCTGGACCGTTCGAAGGAGTAAGGCAGTGTCAATAAATAACCTTGGACCCGCAGGCTAGCGCCACGGTCGATTTACCCGCACAATTGGCGTCATCGATATCTGGACGAGACGAGGTACCCTGCGTCCAGAGCGCCGCCGCTTCCCGCCACTCTCAGAATCTTGGTCGTTAGTTCGTGCTCCAATCGCGGCGGCTGTGACCGCCGTCCATCCACTCTGGAGGACCCATGAAGCATCAGATTCAACTCACTGCCGTCGCGGTTGTCGTCGCCCTCACCGCGCTCTCGCCACTCCCGGCGGTCGCGCAGGGAATGTCGGACAAGATCGGCGAGTTGATCAGTTTCGGAAAGTGTGGCCAGGCGCTCTGCCTGAACACCGGTCCCGGCGCACATGGTGCCCATTACCTGAAGTCCGCCCAAACCGCCGGCGATCAGTTGGTCAACTTCCTCACCGGGTCAATCACGGCCGGCGTGGGCCGACTACCGATCAGCGCGACGAGCAGCGGCAACACCGTCAGCATGGTGAATGGCGCACTCGTATTGGGAAAAACGTCGGCCGGTCCGATATTCGCCGAGCGGGCGAACACCATGGGGCGCGGGCGCTCGCTGTTCGGTGTCAACACCACGGGTATTCGATATAGCAAGTTGCGCGGGCAATCGATGGACTCGTTGAGCTTCCAGTTGGCGCATGAAGACGTCCTGTTGGTGGGGCTCGGCGATTCCCCGAATGAGCGCGATGTCATTGGCGCGAACTTGAACATGCAGTTCAACTTGCAGGTCAGCACCCTCTTCGCCACCTACGGCGTCACCGACCGGCTCGACGTGAGCATGGCGGTCCCCTTTGTGATGGCGTCGCTGGACGCGACCGCCAACGGCCGGGTATTCAGCGACGCGACCGTCACCGGCAACCACTACTTCGATACGCCCGGGACATACACCAAGAGGAATACCGTGTCCGGCTCGAAGGCCGGGATTGGCGACATCGCCGCGCGCCTCAAGTACAACCTGGGGAGCTCGGCGAAGTCGGGGGTGGCGTTTCTGGCCGATGTTCGGCTTCCCACTGGCAGCGAGAAAGACTTTCTGGGAGCGGGTAGTATTGCGGCGAATGCGATCGTGATCGCATCGTCCACGTTCGGAAAATTCTCCCCGCATGCCAACGTGGGGTTCGCGATCCGTACCGGCGAAGGACAGAACAGTGCGATGCTGGGGACCTTCGGCTTCGATCAGATGGTCAGCCCCAAATTCACGGTGGCGTTCGATTTGCTTTCGGAGTTCCAGGCGGGCGGTGACGCCGGAGATCTGCCGCCGGACTTCACCATCAGGCCGGCCGGCCGGACGCTTATCTACTCGGGCTCGAATGTGCCGCGCAGCAAGGACAACCCGATCAGCCTGTCAGGCGGCGGTCGGTTTGTGGCGGGCGCCTTCACGATCCTCGCGAACGGCCTTGTGCCGGTCAAATCGGGTGGACTGCAAGCCAATTTTATCTGGACGTTGGGCGTCGATCGCCGGTTCTAGCGATAGCGTCAGTCCAGGGAGGACGCGCGAGCGGCTTTCAGGCTTGAGGGCGGAGTTGAACGTCATCCGGGCAGCAGGAGACAGGAACTGATCCAGGGAAGAGGGGAGCAGGGGTGCCATTCGACTTCAGGATACATGGTCGCAAGGCGCCCCAGCTCCCCTCCGTGGCGAATCAGCGAAAAGCGCGCTTCGTCCACACGGCGACCACGCCGCACTTGACGTCCCGGTTCATGAACTCGGTGGGAACGGTC
>JANLVM010000451.1:0-4280 GCA_031364015.1 Gemmatimonadaceae bacterium | reverse complement strand
CCAGCAGATCCGTCATGCGATTCTCGACGTCCGAAACCTGAAACGCCGTCGCTGGACCAGTGACAGCTCCACTGCCGCCGCCCATGAACGCGTACCCGGTTTGCATGGCCGACAATCCCGAGATGGTGCCGTTCACCGTCTTGGTGACCACGCCGGTGTTGGTGACGCACTCGTTGGTCCCAATACTCGTGAGCTCCGCCGCCGTGCCGAGGTATACCGTGCCCTGCGTGCCGCCGCCGACCTCATTCTGCACAAATGCCACCGCGCCGATATTTCCGGTCAGGCTGAACGAGAACGTGTTGTTTCCGCTTGGCGTCACGCGCGTCCAGGCACCAGATGTGCCATTGCGAAACGCCAGCCACAACGGAACTTGCGTCGCGTCGCAGAATCGGAAGCCGACCGTCCCGCCACCACCGCCCGACGTGATGGTGAGTGCGACAGTGGTCGATTGGTTCGCGGCGCCGGTCCCCGTGCCATTTATCATGACGGTGTACGAGCCCGCCACGGCAGCCGCACCAACCGTGAAGGTGATCGTACTGGTTGTGCCCGCGACCGATGCGGGAGCGAATGACACGGTGACGTTTGCCGGTACGTTCGATGCAATGAGGTCGACGTTATTGGCAAAGCCACCAATTCGTGTGACAGTAAGGGTGCTCGTTCCCAAGGCGCCCTGCGCGAAGGACACGCCAGTGGCCGACAGCGTAAAGCCCGAAGGAGTCGTCACGGTCACCGTCAGCGTTGCCGAGCCAACGACCGCTCCCGCTCCAGTGGCGGTGACAACAATCGGATAGACGCCCGCGGGAACGCCGGCACCTACGGTCACCGTAAGCGTAGAAGCCGATCCGGTCACCGTCGTGGGAGCAAAACCGACCGTCAGTCCCGCCGGAATCCCGCTTGCCGTCATCTGGAGATCGCCGGTGAGACCACCCAATCGCACCAGCGTAATCGCGGTCTGTGCGTTCGCGCCCTGTGCAATGCTCAGCGCGGGAGGCGCAAGCGTGACCGTGATGCCCGCGACTGCAGTGACGGTCACCGAGACGGTCGTCGTGCGATCAGTAAGGCCGGCGGTCGTGCCGCGAACCGTGAGGCTGTACGTGCCCGGCACAGTGGCAAGCGTCGTGTTAATCGTCAGCGTCGCCGTCGTTCCGGGGGCCGGATTCGGTGCGAACGTACCAGTGAGTCCCGTCGGTGCGCCTTCCAGTGCGAGCGCCACACTGCCAGCAAATCCGCCCGACTTGGCAATCGTCAATATCGACTGTCCCGATTGTCCGGCGACAATGGATACCGCCGCAGGGGTCGGCGACAACGTGTAAGCCGGAACCGCCGCGCTGGTGATTGACAGCGGGAACGTCGCGGTCTGATCGGTGAGGCCGGTCGCCGCAGCGCGTACGGTAATCGTCGACAACGCCACGGTTGCCCCAGGACCCACCACCAGCGTGAGCGTACTGGTGGTGCTGCCGGAAGGGATCGGATTGGGCGAGAAACTCGCCGTCACATTGCTCGGGAGTCCCTCGGCTGTCAGCGTCACCGCGGCCGTCGCGCCGTTGGTACGCGTGATCGTGATGGGGGCCGTCACCGTCGTGCCTTGGGCGGCGGTGACCGTGGCCGTTCCGGCCGACACGGTAATACCGGGTGTTGGAATGGTCAGCGCGTACACCACCGTCTTGTCGGTGACGCCCGTGCCGGAGGCGCGGAAGGTGAGCGACGCGGGTCCCGCCGTGGCGTTCGAAGCAACGCTGATCGTCGCCGTGCTGGCGAGTGTCGTTCCGGTCAGCGACTGCGGGGCAAACGAGACGGTGACGCCGGTCGGCGCCCCTGCGGCGGTCAATGCCACCGCGCCGGAATAACCGTCAACACGGGTCAACGTCAGCGTGGTCGTGGACGAAGCGCCGAGCGCAACGGTCCCCGAACTTGCCGAGGCTGCGAGCGTGATTCCCGGCGTACCTGTAGGCGGAGTCGTACCGTCTCCACCTGCAGTACAGGCGGTCACCAATACAACGGCGGCGATAGACGTAAATAGGCGACGCATGATATTCCTCGTGGACAATCGAACATTAAAATCCATCCCGCCGCCATTACGGCGGAATCAGCACTTCATTGAGCGTAGTCAACTCGATCGAAAAAAGCGAACGATCGCCGAGGCCAGTTCTCACAGGTCTTGTCCTCACGCTAATTTCTTCATTGAGCCGCTTCGAACACACCTTACCGACAAGGTCCGCTGTCATGGCCAACGTAATACTCTCGTCAATTCCCTCGGCGCTCCCGTCGGTCGATCTCTCCGCGCACGCCGCCGATCTCTTCAATATCGACGCGGCGCTGACTGAAGAAGAACGTGTGATCCGCGACACCATTCGGGCGTTCGTTGACGAGAAAATTCTGCCAATCATTGGCGACTGCTACGTGCAAGGTCGATTCCCGAAGGAATTGATCCCTGAACTTGCTGAACTGGGTGTCCTGGGCGCGAACCTTCCGGAAGAGTACGGTTGCGCGGGTCTGTCCAGCGTCGCATACGGCCTCATCATGCAGGAACTCGAGCGCGGTGATTCGGGCATTCGCTCGTTCGCGTCCGTGCAGGGTGCCTTGGTGATGTACCCGATTTTCGCCTTTGGCTCCGAAACACAGAAGCGTCACTATTTGCCCAAACTCGCCAAGGCCGAACTGATCGGCTGCTTCGGACTGACCGAACCAGACTTCGGGTCCAATCCTTCGGGAATGACCACCCGCGCGCGTGAGCAGGCCGATGGCAGTTGGATCATCAACGGTGCCAAGATGTGGATCACCAACGGCTCCATGGCCGATGTGGCGATCATCTGGGCCAAGACAGGCGAGAGCACCGAAGACACCAGCATTCGTGGCTTCATTGTCGACACCAAGACGCCGGGCTTCACCGCGCGCGATCAGAAGGGCAAGCTCTCGCTGCGCGCCAGCGACACATCGGAACTGGTCCTCGTCGATGTGCACGTCTCGGCCGAAGCGATCCTTCCCGAAAGCCAGGGACTCAAGAGTCCACTCATGTGCCTCACGCAAGCACGATTTGGCATCTCCTGGGGCGTGCTGGGCGCAGCGCTCGCGTGCTTTGAAGAGGCGGTGTCGTATGCGAAGAATCGCGTGATGTTCGACCGGCCTATTGGCGGTTTTCAAATTCAACAGGTTCGTTTGGCCGACATGCTCACGGAAATCGTGAAGGGACAGTTGGTCGCGCTGCATCTGGGTCGTATGAAGGATGCTGGCAATTTCACCCCCACGCAGGTGTCGTTGGCCAAGCGCAACAACGTCAGCATTGCCACCGATATCGCGCGCGAAACACGTCGCTTGTTGGGTGCCAACGGCATTCTGGCCGAGTATGGCGCGCTGCGGCACATGGCCAATCTGGAAAGCGTGTACACGTACGAGGGAACGCACGACGTGCACTCGCTGATCCTGGGGCAGGCGATCACCGGGCTGGCGGCCTTCAAGTAGCGTATATTCCCCCCGCGACTACATGCAACGAGCGACGGAACACCGCTACCGAAGTACCGCGGTCCGCACCGTGAGATCGTCAATGCGATCCACGTCCACGACCACACCGAGTCCGGGACGATCAAGCGGCACAGTGACCATCCCCTCGGAGTTCATTGTCCACTCCGGGGTGACCACGTCCCGCTCCCAATAGCGTGAACTTGGCGACAGATCCCCCGGTTTGGTGAAGCCAGGGAGCGACGCCAGTGCCACGTTGCACGCCCGGCCGATGCCGCTCTCAAGCATGCCGCCGCACCACACGGGTATGTCGTTCGCGAGGCAGAAGTCGTGAATCGCGAGCGAACTGGTGAAGCCGCCCACGCGCCCAGGCTTGATGTTGATGATGCGTCCCGCGTTCAGCGTGACCGTGTCACGTGCACGGTCCACCGAGGTGATCGACTCGTCGAGGCATAGCGGCGTCTGGAGAAGCTTCTGCAGTTCGGCGTGCTGCGCGATGTCGTCCCACGCCAGCGGCTGCTTGATCATCATGAGGTTGAGGTCGTCCAGCTGCGCGAGCAACGCGGCGTCCGAGAGCTGATACGCGTTGTTCGCATCTGCCATGAGCGGGGCGTCAGGACCGAGCGCCTCACGCACGGCGCGCACGTAGGCCACGTCCTGGCCGGGCGCGATTTTAATTTTGATCTCTTGCGATAGCCCTCCCTGCGCGAGCGCGGCGCGCGCCTTCTCCACCAGCGCGTCGGTCTCAAGCGCGCCGTGCAGTGGGCTGCCGGTATTGCTGCCATACATATTGACCACGTACTCGGACACCCGAGCGCCCAGCC
>JANLVM010000388.1:0-5533 GCA_031364015.1 Gemmatimonadaceae bacterium | reverse complement strand
CCGTGATATGGTCAAAAGATCCATAACTGAACAGTATTGTTGGCTAGGGCGATTTGAGGATGACTGGAATTTCCTTTGCGTGTATCATTTTCACCGGAATTGCCCCCGGGCACCGGACCGCCGCGCTCGCCGCTCTCGGCGTACCGCCGCGTTCGTCATGCGCGTCGAACACCAGCTCGCACTGTCTGGTGCGCACCATCGCTTCGTTCGCCTCAGCCACACCGCCCTCGTCGTAGCGATACTCCTGTTGCCTGAGTCCATGCTTGCGGCATAGCCGCTCAATGAACGCCGCCAACCCCTCGCGATACCGCTCACTCGCGTACGCGCTATGTCGATAGGTGTGTTCATAGCTTGACGCCAACGCGGGAAACGATTCTCGCACGAACGGCAAGTAGCGCCGCTTGGACGCCGCGCGCAGTCGCAACGCACACGCCGCGAGATGCGTCGCGCCGGCATCGGCCACCCGCGCCACCAGTGCCGACAGTGCGGCGGGATTGTCGGTGATGCCCGGCAATACGGGCATGCAGTTCACACTCACCTCGATACCGGCATCGGCCAATCGCCGCACCGCCCGCAGCCGCGCTTCCGGCGTTGGTGCTCGTGGTTCGAGTCGCCGCGCCAGATCACGATCGATAGTGGTAATGGTCATGTGTACCCCCATCGTCCCGCGCTGCGTGAGCCGCGCCAGCACATCGATATCGCGGGTGACGAGTGGACTCTTGGTGATGATCGTCATGCGCAGTCCGCGTGTTGCGGTGAGCGCCTCAAGTATCTGGCGGGTGATGCGGAAGCGTCGCTCCGCCGGTTGATAGGGATCGGTGGCCGACCCGATTACCACCGAGTCGCCTGGTCGTGGTGAACGCGAGGATGTGAGCGCGTTGCGCACGCACTGCGCGGCGTTCTCCTTCACCAGTACGCGACGCTCGAACGCCAACCACGCGGGCATCGAAGCGGCAATGCGCGCGCCCACCTCGCCGGCGCGCTCGAGCGTCCATTTGTGCGTGTCGCGCGCGTAGCAATACGCACAGCCGAACGCGCACCCCACATACGGGTTGATGGACCAGAATCCCATACCGGTGGCAGACGGCGGATTGAAGATCCCGCGAACCGGCGCTGCGTGATACGTCAGGTCTGCTTGTTGGTCGAGCAGGCGGAATGGCGCGTCGGCCGTCTCAAGGTCAAGACGTGGGAGAGCGGCACGGGTAGACATGCCCAATGTATACCGAAGAAAGACCGAATATGCAACATCTCAGCCGACGAGGTGGTCGCGCTCCTCAACTGTGACGCGGACGGTGCATCCAGATTTGACGACACGGTTATTGTCCCCACGCCGACAAGACCGTAACGTCCAAGGACATGCCAGCTCTATCGGATATCGAGATCCAGCGCGGACTGGGAACGCTGCCCGGGTGGTCGCGCAAAGGCGATACGCTCGCGAAGAGTTATCACTTCGCCGCGTTCCCCGACGGGATCGCGTTCATTGCGCGCGTTGCGGACATCGCGGAGTCGATGACCCATCATCCCGACATCGACATTCGATACACCAAGGTGCATTTCACGCTCAGCACACACGACGCGGGCGGGATCACGGCCAAGGATTTCGCATTGGCCAAAGCGATCGAAGAACTGGCCGCGGCCTAGTTCAAAGCCTGGTCCGATCGCGTTGGCCCCCGCCGCGCGACGTTCCGTTCAACATCAGTTCCGTCGTAGCGTTACGCTGCCGTTCACCGTACTGACGCGCAGTCTCGTCTGCCCATTGCCAACGCTCCCGCGGATGCGCCGAGGTGAGAGCGTCCCCGACACCGTGATGGGAAAGTCGGTGGTGACTCGGCCGTTCACGGTGCTGAGTTCGAGTTGTGCACCGAAGTTCTCCGGCAGCGAGATCGTCACCGAGCCGTTCACGGTTTCGTACTCCAGATCTTCGGCACCGCCCAGCGTTCCCATCGACACATTAATGCTCCCGTTGACGGTCTTGGCGCGAACCGGACCGCCGGCACTCCGTGCGGTAATCCCACCGTTCACGGTGCTGATGCGCACATCGGTGGTGACTCCGTTTACCTCCACGCCGCCATTCACCGTAGAGAGATCGACTCGCACGCCTTCGGGCACCCGAACCACGAAGTGGACGGATACGTCGTTGTCGCGGCTGCTGCGACTGCTATTCCGTTCGCTGCGAATACCGTCTTCGTTGCATGACGAGTTCTCGCCCCACAGCGCGCAGAAGAGCATATCGTCACCAAGCTTCTTCGACTCGATTCGCGCGTACGACGGATCGCCACGACGCCAGCGCTTTTCGGCGGTTACCTCGACGCGATTGCTGGAACTGCGCTCGACGTCAATCCCGCCGTTGATGTTCTTGATGAGAATGCGCTTGCCCGATGGAATCGTGCCCGACCAGGAGAACGATTTGTCACTCTGCTGATCGCCGTTCCGGTCGCGGTCACGACTGCGATTCTGCGCGTGGATCGAGACCATGGGCCCCAGCACGAGCGCGAGCACGGCGCCGATCGCGAACGGGAAACGGTAGTGCGAAAAAGAATGTGACATGTGTTGAGCCGGGATCCGGCGAAAAGTGTGAACGTGACGAGGTGAATGCGAACACATCACGAACGGCGTCACCCGGAGCGTCGCCTCGGGCCGCGCTGGATGGAGACATCGCCGCTAAAGGTGGAGATGGTGATGCGGGCCGCGCCGCCGCGCCAGTGGGTAGTCCGGCGATGGCCGACTCAAGGTCGAGTCGGTCACCCACCTGTGTCGGCTTACTGGCCACCAGCGCCTGCGCTTCCTCATCGTCTGTTGTGCGGCTCTGGTGCAGGCCGGTCACCTTTCGCCGCGATAACACCACATTCACCGCTACCCGATGCAGCCACGTGGAGAAGGCCGCTTCTCCCCGAAAACCGGGAAGCTTTTCCCATACGCGCACGAAGACATCCTGCGTTACCTCCTCCGCCACCACCCGATCGCCGAGCATGCGGGTACAGAGTGCATACACGCGATCGACGTGACCGCGATATACGCGTTCGAACGCGCGCCGATCTCCAGCCGCTGCGGCCACAACGTCTGCCGACACCGGTAGAGACGCCGCGTCGGCTCGTGATGATTGTATGAGGAGTGGTTCGGTCAACGGCTGCGCGAGCATGGGCCCCTGAGTGTCGTCACCCGATTGGACAGCGCGCGAGGTCGTAGGGTTTGAATACCCGAAATTCAGCCGGTCAGCCGAGTCGATCGAACCCTTTCACGATGTCCGGCAATTCCGCTATACGCGTCATCCAGTAGGTAGGGTTCGTGCCGGCCAGTTCGTCCCGGGTAAATGGCCCCCACAATGCCGCCCCGGTGCGGACACCGGCCGCCCGTCCGGCGCCCATGTCGTGCGGCGAGTCGCCCACGAAGAGTGCCCGGTCGGCATTGATCTCCAACCGCTCAAGCGCCAAAAACACTGGATCGGGCAGCGGTTTGTGCCCGGTGGTTTCCTCGAACGTCACGATGGCATCGAACGCATGGTCGAGCCCCACATGCCGGAGCGACCGGTCAGTCATGCCGCGACCCTTGCTGGTGACAATCGCGGTCGCGTGTCCAGCGGTTCGCGCCCACGCGAGCGTTTCGGCGACACCAGGAAACAGCGACGTCATGGGCTCGAGATGCAGGTCTTGATGCGCGCGATACTGCTCGACCACCGTCTGGATGTCGGCCGCTCCCTCGCACCATTCGGCGAGCTGTGTTCTGAGCGGCGTGCCGATTCCGGCGATCCACTGGGCCCGCGTCGGACGCCGCGTGCGGTCGGCAAATGCGGCCTCCATGCAATCCACCAGGAGATCGATAGAGTCGATCAGTGTGCCGTCAAGATCGAACAACAATGCGAGAGGTGGCATTTGCGTAAGCTAGTCACAGGGTGCCCTCGACGGACCGCATGTCGCGTGCGCGCACCCTGTGAGCGGTTGAAGAATCAAGACCGCCGCTACTCGACCGCTCGCGCGATCTGCGGTGTGCGCGAGCGGTGTGGCTGAAGCAGACGCCGTAAGGCAAGCGGCCAGCGTGGGCCACGCGTGCCACTGCTGCAGCCAGTCGCGGAGTGGCACGTGGTCGCGCCCTCGCACCCACGCGAGCAGCGCCTGCTCAGCCGCTACGCCGCGTGCCTCTGCGAGCATAGCGCACGTCTGCTGATATGCAACCCGCGCGGCACTGCGCTGCATGGGTGAGGCGCCGGTTAGCGCCGTTGAGAGCGCCGTGCGCACGTGACGGTGGACCGAAGATGCCGACGGTTCGGCGTCACCCAGGTTTGCCGCCATCAGTTTTCGGGCGATCCATCGCTGGAGTGCACGATGAATGCGAGGCCACCGGTCGGCGTTGCTCCGACCCGCTACGCCGCTCGACGTGGTGATGCGCACGAGCGGCAACAGGTACCTCGGCGAGGTGGACAGTCGTAGTCGCGCGCGCCCAGTGGCGGCGTACGAGTATCGCCCACTCACGAGCCTCGACGCGCCGTCGTGAAGTGACACGGCGGCGATGAAGCCGCTGCGCGTGGCTGCTATCTCGCACACGAGCGGCCCGACACCGACTGGCGCATCGGCCGAGCGTTCCGTGTCGTGCAACCAGTTCGTGAGAAGCGCTCGCAACTCAGTCGCGTCATCGGCCGCGCTGCGGCGCGGGCGAGCGACGGCACGGGCATCGGCTGGCTCCGGCGCGGACCGGACTACGCCGACGGGCTGACTTGCGCGGTTGGAGGAGGCGCCAACCCAGCGTTCGCTGCATAACGCTTTGCGCTCAAGCCGAGCATGGAGTTGGAGCATGGCGTCGGCGCCCTGCGGTGGCTCGAAGCGGTACACGACCACTTCCTGGTGCGGCGAGCCGACGCGTACGCAGCGACCGACGCGCTGCCGACGCAGCGCGTCGGTCCACGGCAAGTCGAGATGCACGACGACGCCGGCGTCCTGGAGGTTCACCCCTTCAGCGAGCAGATCGGTGGAGAGCAGCAGTCGTATGCGCTGATGTGGCGGCGGCGGTGGGCGGCCCTGCGCTACGGGTGCGAAGCAGGCGAGGGCGTCTCGCCGGGAGATTGGTCCGCTGGCAATCCAGGCGCGTTGACCCGTAAACGCCCCAACGCCCGCGATGTCTGATAGTGCACGCGCAATGGCGCGAACGGTGGCGGAGAACTGCGAAAACGCGACAATGGGCACGTCTGGATGCGCCTGCATGATCGTTTTGAGCGCGTTCGCCCGTTCGGCATCGCCGTGCGATTCCTGAAGGTGGTGGCGCAGCAGTCGTTGCACGGCATCCAAATGTTTCGCCAGAATGTCCAGCAACGGACCCGTAGCCGGGGTATGTCCGGCCAACAGTTCGGGGAAGGCGAGTTGCACCTCATGCTCACCCACCTGCCAGCTGCGTAGCTCTGTTGTTGTTGGATGCCGACCTGCATCGAGCGCCTGACGCAGGGCTTCGCCGCGCAGTATGCGTTGTCGCAGCGAGTGGGTGAGTGCGGCGTCGCTGGAACACCAGGCGCGGAGCAACCCAAGGCGAATGAGTGCACCCGCCACCG
>JANLVM010000248.1:0-4021 GCA_031364015.1 Gemmatimonadaceae bacterium | reverse complement strand
ATTGCCCCTAGCCCGGGTTAGATGGCTGCGAGACAACGCCCTCACCGGACAGCCCTCCTCAGAAGCACAGTGGTCGCGAAGCACAGCGTTTACGGTCTTCGTGCCAGTGAGTGTTCCGATGCCACTCGCAAGCGCGACGGTTACGGCGGCTGAACTGTTGGTACTGGCATTGCTGCCGTCACGAATGGCCACCCCGGGCTGCGCCGTGACGGCGCCGGCCGGTTGCGTGGTGATCACCAACTGCGTCGCCGCACCGGTGGTGCCCGTGGCGTTGAATGTCACTGGACTTCCGGACAGGCCCGCCGCTGACGCGGTCACGGTGTTCGCGCCGAGTGTCGCACCCTGCGTCCAACTTGTCAGCGTCGCGATGCCACTCGCGTTCGTGGTCACTGTCGCGGGTGTCGCAGGGACAATCACGCCGCCGCCAACAGTCCGCGTAAACATCACGGCGACACCGCCAACCGGATTGCCTAGCAAGTCCGTCACCTTCACACTGGGTGGTGCCGACACCGCGGTGAGAATCGGTACCGACTGCGTGACCACCGAGTTTGCCCAAAGTGTTGTCGGCGCTCCGATCGTACCCGTTTTGGTGAACGTCACCGGACTTCCGCTGAGCGCGGCTACCGTTGCCGTGACGATGTTTGCTCCTGGCAAGGCGCCCACTGTCCAACTGGTCAATATGTGGCGATGCCGAGCGCATTCGTGTTGACAGTCGGTGGCGTCGTCGCAACAATGACACCGCCACCGACGGTGCCGGTGACGACGCTGGTGACTACGCTCGTCACCAATGCGCTCTTGGGCGCGACATTCGCGGCGCTGTCACTCAGATCGCACGACGGGCGCCGGTGTTGCCGAGCGGGAGCGACCCCGATGTTCCAGCGATTCCCGCAGGGCGCGAGCCGTCAGCCGGTTACGTTGCGAAGCCCAAGGCTTTGGCCACGTCGCGCTGGCGCTGATCGAGCGTGAAGAACACGAGGTCACCCGGAGCGGGCGCGAGGTAGAGCGCAGTCGCGAGGTGCCAGCAATCAGCGCCTCGCAGATAGCCTGCCTCAAGTACCGCCTCGATCTCCGCGCTGAGCGAACGAATGGGAGTGACCCACTCAATCGCGTCAAGCAGACGAAAGTCGAACTCGCGACGCTCTCGACGCAGCGCGCAACGGAGCTCGGCCTCCAGCAGCTGCGCGGAATGCACTCCATCAAAGGCGCGAAGTCGCTGGGCCTGCATGGCTGCCGTGCGCTCCTCGAACGCAATGGCGACTATCACCGAGCTGTCGACGTACGCTTCCAACACTAGCGATCCTCGAGAAACCGCTTGAGCGCGCCCGGCTTTCGCTTCCCGAGGGGAAAGGATCCGGGGTCCGACGGTTTCCTCGTAGCGGGGATGATCGCACCCTGTGCCCTCAAGTCAGCGATTCGTTCGGCAAGCGTCTGCGTTTCTGGCGCCTTCTCGATTGGCCGCAGTTCGGCGACGGGTTCGCCGTGTACGGTAATGACGAACGTCTGCCCCTCGCGCACCTGGCGGACGAGCGCGGACAGTTTGGCCTTTGCGTCGTAGATGGAGTATTCCTCAGACATGACCTGAATCTGGTTAGTCTGGTCAGACTAGTCAATACAGGAGACACCGAGCCGCGGACACCGCGCTCGTCGTGCCGCGCGCGGTGCAATGGCTCACGCAGCCGTGAACCTACGAACAGTAGGGAATCGCCTCGTTCCATCCGATGATGCTGTAGCCCACCGTCATGGCGCACGTGACGCCGATGTGTTTCATGCGCGCGACGGCCACCCAACCGCGATTGTTCGCTTCGAGAATGGAGACCTCGATGGTCGACGGGATATCCAGCTTCAGCTGCTCGACCGACGTGGTGTACTGTCTACCCTCTGCATACGCGCCTTCCTGATTGCCGACCATTCGCCGGAGGATGGCCGTCAACGTCAATTTCGCCTCACTGCGTTCGGCGGGTGTCACGGCGCGCATAGCTGTCGCAACAACGGGTCCCTTCGCCGACGCTTGCGCGCGAATGGGAATGCGCATGATCTGCGGTAGGTCGTCAGCATCGATGGTGCGCCCCAGTGCCACCGTGTCGTTCGCATGCTCGAAGCGAAACGGTGTAGGAAACTCATACGCGGTTCGCTTGCGTCCGGCGCGGTCAAAGACGATCCACGACTTGGCACTGAACTGGGATGCCACCCACAAGTCGCCATTGTCCGCCTGCCGAATGACCAGGGGCGGCCGCACCGTTCCTGAACTCGCAAGCACCTGCCGAATCGATTCGGCCAACGGTGGCCGCACGCTCTCCAGCGAGGCATTCAGCACAATCGCACCATCGGCAACCCAGACGGCACGGACAGCAAGTGCTGCCGCATCGGCTCCGGTCGCGAGGACACGAGCAAACGATCCGTCGGGCACGAGCAGCGACCATCGCTGCAGCGACGCATCGTATGCCGCGATGGAATCCGCACGATATCCGATGAACTGCGGCGCACTCCGGTATTCAGCAGGTCCGGCACCAGCACGCGCCACCTGACGAATGCTTCCCGCGCGACCTTCACGAACCCACACCGTGACGGGTTTGGTGTCTGCAAAGAGCACGCTGCCGGATTTGGTGATGCCCTGCAACTCTTCCCGACTGCGTCACCTGCGCCACACACGACAACTGGCTGCCCAGCCATCCGAAACGACGCCGATAGTGGCGAAGCCCACGACAGTCAGCAGACGAATCGGGATCGAACGCATCGGCTGGCGGGGCTCCACAAGTTGGGGCTGGGGATTACGAAGCTGAGACACCGAGGAGCCGAAAAGGGTTTGTCAAGAAAAGGGGGAGCAACGGTGGTTGCTCCCCCTCTACAACGGTCGAAGCTCGTGGCTAGTGCCGATTCAGTTGAAGCCGAGTACGCCCACCAGCGCCGCGATCGTTGGCATCGTTCGACGGTCCAAACGGTGACGTCGTCGAAGCGGCACCCATGTTCTCGATGTGCAGTTTCTGCTTCGCGATCGTGCCGCCGACTTGGAGGATCACGAGATAGTCGCCGGTCGACGCGTTCCGTCCGCCGCCACCACCAAAACCTCCACCGCCGCCACGCCCACCGCCGCTCGGCGCGGACACACCAATCAGTTGGAAGATCTTGAGCACGGCTGGACTCGGCGCTCCGCCGCCGCGTCCGCCACCACCACCACCGCCGCCCGCCCCACGACCGGCGGTCGCCTCACCCGGACGCGCACAGAATGGCTCCCACTGGGTGAGCGGACGCTCACACGACACGGCAGCACCGCCACGTCCACCACCGCCCGGTACGCCCGCGAATTCCGCCGGGCCACAAGCCGGAGCGAGCAGCACCTTCGCCTGCGATATGGCCGCTGAGTCATACGTGGCCTTCGTTAACGAGTCCAGCACCACCGGTCCACGCACCGCGCGCAAAATGGAGTCGCGTTTCTCACTCGGTGTGAGCGCCGCCCTCGGCGTTGGCTTTGGCGTAATGCCATAGCCCCATGTCACCGTGTGCAGCCCCGGCGTACCGGGACCGGTGAGTGATTGCAAGGTATCCCCCTGCGCATCGACGATGCTGATGCGCGCGTTCTGACTACCCGTGCCGGTCACGCGATAGGAAATCGACGCACCGTAGGTGGGATTGGGCGTAGCGAAGAACCCCTGCGCATTGCCGTTTCCAGACGCACCGAGCGTGGGAAGCTCGCCCCATTGGAACGCGGGCTTGGGTTCGAAGAGATGCACCGCTTTGGCGATCGTGGCGGCTGTGAGTTGCTCCAGCGCCGTGATGTCCACGATCCAGAAGCTGCGACCGTGTGTCGCCGCGATCAGCTCGTGATCGCGCGGGTGGATCTGCAGGTCGTACACCGGCACGCTCGGGAGATTCGCCATGAACCTGGCCCACGACCGCCCTCGATCGATCGACGCATAGACACCAAGCGACGAGCCGACAAACAGCAAGTCGCGATTGTGCGGATCCTCGCGAACCACGTGCAGGTAATCGCCGGGCGCACCCGTGGGCAAATTATTGACCAGCG
>JANLVM010000244.1:0-3067 GCA_031364015.1 Gemmatimonadaceae bacterium | reverse complement strand
TCCGGTCTCGCAACACCTCCCGACTCAGTGACACGCCCTTCACTGTGAGGGGGACCGTCGGCCGTTTCCAGGAGGGTATGTCGGAATCGATCGGCACGATGTCAGCGATCGGCTTCCCATTGCGAAAGACCCGAACCGTGTCTCCGGCTTCGACGGCGTCGAAATAGTCCTTGGCGTGATTTCGGAAGTCCGTGAATGTTGCGTCCAGCATGAGCTCTCCTGTACATGTGTGTACAGAACAATGTGCAAACTTTCTCTGCTCGTCAATCGGTCTCCTATTGCACGCCCTGGGAATTGAGGGGACAGGATCGTGGTCCGATACCGCGCAAATAGGGCATCGCTGGCGTCCTTGCAGGCGCCGCGCAGCAACTTTCAGTGGCGACCGGATGGGAACGGCATCATCGACGTGCGAAGTATCTCCGCGTACGGCGTGCAGCGCGTGAACCTCACCACCGGCGCGACAACCCGGGTGTTGCCCGGCGAACGGACAAGCCCTTTTGCCCTCACGGCTGACGGTGTGCTGCTGCGCGGGGAGGAGGTGGATGGCCGCATTCGCGTGACCAGCGTGGTGGTCGCCACGGGCGCGCGTCGCACCATCACACTCCCCGCTGAGATCGAGCGCGTGGAAAGCGCCCTGGCCAACGGCACACAACTTCTCGCGTTCGGCGCCGAGACGCAGCAGCCCCCGCTCCAAAACAGGTTCAGCGTGAACCAGCGTATGCGGCCGGCGTTTCTCGTCGATCGCATGACGGGCACGACGCGGCGCATCGCGGACACCGTGTTCTGGGGCTGCTGCCCGCGCAATTGGGGGTCGAACGAGAGTGCGGTCGGATTCGCCGAGCAACGGAACGGTGTCGTCAACATCAACGTCTTCGATGCGGCGGGAAACACGCGCATGCTCTTCAGCTTCCCGACATCGATGTTCGGCCGGCTGCGTGATATCAGTGTGCATCGCGAACGGATCGCCTTCGTCGATTCTGTGGGGCCCGGCAGCGCGTCGGTGTTTGTGGCCGATGGTGCAGGACCGGCGCAGGCCGTGTTCACGTTCTCCCACGAGGGGGATCCCGCGTTGGCCTGGTCGCCAGACGGTCGCAAGCTGGCGATCGCCTATGGCGATGCGGCGGACGGTGGCCGCGCCATGGTGCGCGTGCTTGACGTGTCCGCCGACGGCACCGTGAGCACAACGGGACGCTCGCTGGATCTGGGCGGCACCACCAGCTACGTCGAGACGCTGCTGTGGCTCCCCGACCAGAGCGCGCTCATCGTCAACCGCGACGAAGCGGGCAATGGCCTCAGTGGCCTGGTGCTGCGACCACTCGATGCCTCCCAACCGTCTGTGCGCGTCGGAGGCGCTACCACGGGCCAGTTCTTTCTCGAGCCGTCGGGTAGGACGCTGCTCAGCATCAGCAGCGCGCCCGGTGGCGCGGCTATCTGGACCGTGCCGTTCACGCCGATCCCCAGATAGACGGTCTCCGTCACTACGATCGCGCTCGCGGGGCCGGGCGCGGTCGGAGGCTCCCCATAGCAGAGATAGTGCGCGCACCGGACAATTCCGTGACAACTTATGGCCCTGGTGCCATATCATGACGGATTCCCGATGCGCTCTATTCTTCTCTGAACAACGGGCCGCGTCCCTCGCCGACGGCTACCGCCTCGTCGTAAACTCGGTGCCCGTATCGCCGGCGGGCCGCCGCGCATGTGTGTGCTCTTGACATCGATGGTAGGAATTCATACCGTTGCGGTATGAAAACGACGATCTCCGAAAAGGGTCAGATCACCATTCCGAAGGCCGTGCGTCAGGCACTGGGTTTGCGGGCCGGCACCATAATTGACGTGCGCATTGACCACGGCGCGTTTGTCGGAACGAAGGTCAACAGCGAGGACGTGTTTCTGAAGTGGCGCGGCAAGGGAGCGTTGCCGCGCGGGCTCACGGTCGACGCATATCTTGCCCGCGCGCGAGGTGCGAGTGCGGACGGCGGTTGATTCAAGTGTCTTGTTGGACGTGCTGGTTGATCACCCCACGTGGGCGGCCGCGTCCGAGGCCGCGCTTCGCGAGGCGAGTGCCGCCGGCGTTTTGGTGATCGGCGAGTGTGTGCTCGCGGAAATCGCGCCAGCGTTGCGACCGGGTGATCTTGAACAATTCCTGGACGACTGGGCAATTGATTTTGTTCCGTCGTCTCGCGCGACCGCGGTACTGGCTGGCGAGATGTTTGCGCGATACCTCACCCGACGCGGTGGTGAGCACCGTGATCGTCGCGTCATTCCCGATTTCCTGATCGGTGCGCACGGGCTGACGGCGGCAGATCAGTTGCTGACGCGCGACCGCGGGTTCTATCGCGACTACTTCAAGAACCTGCGGCTGGTGACGCCGAAACTCCGACGTGCGCCATGACGATGTTCATCACTGTTCACTTCTACTGACGCACTTCGAACACGCGCTCGGCCGAGACTTCTGCTTCACGCGGCCGGTGCATAGCAACGCGAAGATGAAGTGGCAATGACGTTTTTTCTGCTGGATGCCGAGCTACGGCACCCGCGGCATCAACTTGCGCTGCAGATACTCCGCCGCGGCCGCGTTCACGCGCCGCTGATTGGCGTGCCGCATGAAGTGATGCGTGTCGTCGGGGATCACGAGCTCCTCGTACTCGACGTGCTTCGCCGCGAGGCGCCGCGCCAGGTCCACTGTTTCGGAGAAGCGCACGTTACGATCGTCGTCGCCATGAATAAGCAGTACGGGTGACCGCCACGTGGGCACCGCGGCCACGGGTGATGACTGCCACGCCAGCTGCATTGCGGCATCGAGGTCCGGAATGGGCTCCATGCGTCCCGCAGCACTCGACGCGGCCGCGAAGGCCCGCCCCGCCCCGGAGCCCGGCCGCGTGAAGTCGTGCACGCCATGGATGTCCACGCCGGCGGCCCAGAGTTCCGAATCGCGCCCCAGCGCGAGTGCGGTGAGAAACCCACCATACGAACCGCCGTAAATGCCGATGCGCTTTGCATCCACGTTCGGCTGCGTCTTGAGCCACTCGCCGCCGGCCTTCACATCGAGATACTCCGCGGCGCCCTG
>JANLVM010000207.1:0-1952 GCA_031364015.1 Gemmatimonadaceae bacterium | reverse complement strand
AAGTACGGGTACATGGTGAGTTTGGAAACAGATGAACCAGGCAGAATCCAGGCAGCGTACTACGATCTTACATCGTGGATCGCCTGGGCGGCGATCGTCAAGTCGCGCGGGCTCATGGATTCGAGCGGTAAGGCCAGCAGCGCGTCGACCCGATCGGACAGCGCCATACATGTCGCATCGAACGTTGCCCGCGCCACGTGTGGCTCGGTCTCATCCGCCGGGTCGGGAAGTCCCCACAGGGTTTCTCCGATCTGACTCCGCGCGGAGTTGCCCGTACACAGCACCAGCACGCGGAAGGACGTCACGTGCAGTTTCGGGCGGGTTTGGTGGCGCGCACGAACGCCGCCATGAACTTGCCTTCGATGGCGTCAAGGTTCAACGAGACGTCGAGCCCGGACTCCGACAGAAACTGTCGCGCGTCCTCACGGCGGTAGATGCGCGTTGGCTCGATATCGATGTGCTCGAACCCTGTTTCAAACAGCAGCGAACGGAATTCCGCCTCCTCAAGCGCGCCGGCGACACAGCCGACCCACAGTTCCATGCTGCGCCGCAGATCAGCCGGGACGTCGCCACGTACGACCACGTCACTGACCGCAAAGCGACCACCGGGCTTGAGGACCCGAAACGCTTCGCGCAACACCTGCCGTTTGTCAGCCGAGAGGTTGATGACGCAATTGGAAATGATGACATCGACCGAGTCGTCCGGCAGCGGGATGGACTCGATGTGCCCCTTGAGGAACTCGACGTTGCGCACGTTGGCCTTAGCCGCGTTCAGACGTGCGAGGGCCAGCATATCGTCGGTCATGTCCAACCCATACGCCAGGCCGCTGGCGCCGACACGTCGCGCCGAAAGAATGACGTCGATACCGCCACCCGATCCCAAATCGAGTACGACCTCCCCCTCATGCAGCTCCATCAGGGCGGTCGGATTCCCACAACCCAGCGACGCCATGACGGCGGCCGTCGGCAGCTCGTTCGTCTCGCCGTTGACATACAAGTTGGACGTGATCGGATCGACGCTGCCCTTGAACGCACTGCCCCCGCAGCATGAACTCGCCGGACCGCACCCGTCGGAGGCGTTCCCCTCGAGCACGCGGCGAGCCGCCGCGCCGTATCGTTCCTGTACGATCTGTGTGACCCTTGTCGAATCATTGATGCGATCGGAAGCGATCGGCAGGTTCTCGGTCATGGTGTCTCCTGATCAAAAAATGTTGATGGATTAACGAACGCCCAAGGCAGCAAGTGTTCGGTGTGTCCGTCTCGTGACGCGTCGCCCGTTTACCCGCAGCAGCGACCGACCACGGGAAGTTTGGATCGGCCGGGAATCGGGCGCGGTCGCTGGGCTACGACCAGATCGTGCACCTCGGCCAATGCCTGCGGCACGATGGCGTAGTACGACCACCGACCTTCTTTGCGATCGGTCACCATGCCAGCTTCGCGAAGCACCTTGAGATGGAACGACAAGCGAGACTGTGCCGCGTCGAGCGCGTCCTGCAAGTCGCACACGCACCGTTCGCCGTCGCGGAGCATCTCCAGAATTTCCAGACGGGTTTCATCGGACAGCGCGTGGAAGAGCATGACGGCGCGCGCGCGGTGACGGGCAGATCGTTGGGGGAGCGTGGCCAGCATGAAGGAATGATACAGCAATATTTATTGATATGTCAAGTCTCGAAACGACGACTACGCTATCAGGGTAAAAACGCAATGGCGATCCGCCAGACGTTTGACCGATCGCGTATTGCCATTTTGCCCTGATAGCGCAGTTGCCGTTTCACGCCCCGACGGCACGTGGCCGAATGCGTCGCTCGGCGTGCGCGGATGGACGCGCTGACTGGCAATCGTCGATCGCGCTGCCCATTTCGCCTGCGCACCACGCCATGGGCCCAAGCTGTAACCCAGATCACCGACCGTCGTCTGGTTCCAGGGAGGCCGCGCGAGCGGCTTCAGGTTGG
>JANLVM010000156.1:0-9071 GCA_031364015.1 Gemmatimonadaceae bacterium | reverse complement strand
AGGCGCCGCCCGTGGCGACCAATGCTATCGCGGGCCGGAAACCGGATTCAACCATCAGCGCGATTCCGCCCCCCATCAACATGCCGGCCACCGCGCCAAGCTGCGCCTGCGTCCCATCAGCTGAGGTGCGATCAGCACCCCGCACCAGCAACCGATCCCCTATCGCCGCACCGGCAAGCACACCCGCTGTGGTAACCGCGAAACGGGTACGGTTACCGGCGTTATCGCCGATGCCCGCATTGACGGCCAACGCGCCGAGCACCGCGCTGGTGAACAGCACGTCGATATCACCGGCCGTCACGTTGTACGCCGCTCGTCGCGCGTAACGCGGGCCCACCAGATAGCCGACAATCCCAGCGGCAATGGCGCCACCCAGCGCGACTTTTTCCCGGGGCGGCGGACCACTGCTGTACGAGGTGTCATCGTCGAATGCGCCGAGCGCGCCGGCCACGCCAAGCGTGGTCACCACGCCCAAGTCAGCGACAAATCCCGACGACGCCGCTTCTCCGTCGCTCATACCGCGAGCGCCTCGAAATCCAAAAATCGTGCCGCCAAGCGCACCCGCGAGAATCGGCACGCCGTACGCCGCACCACCGTCCGCGTTCGCGATAGCGGCGATCGCCGCTCCGGCCAGGCCGCCCCGAGTTCCACCATGGAACGCGAGAATCGTCTGCGCGCGCGACACCGATTTGTTGCGAACCGTGCGTGCCGCCACAAAAAACGATGCCCCGGCCGCCAGCAGATAGCCACCGCCCGCCGCCGCACCGCTCTTGCTGAGTATCGCTGCCGTAGCCGGACCGTACGCGATGAGTCCCAGCACCGTTTGATTGCGCACAAACACATTGCCAGCCGGTTCCGACAGGACCATCCCACTGGTCCCGCGCGCGCCATCGCCAACGGCCTGCGGTGCCAACAGTGCTGCATCAATGACACGTCGCAGCGTGGCGAGCTCGTCGGCCGTGTAGGGATATCGCGCGACCGACCCGTCCACTCGCTGAACCACCAGAACCGTTGCTCCATTCTCCGTGGCGAACAGGCGAGCCTCCCGCCAGTCGCTACCAAGTGGCCACTCTGGCGCCTTCAGGTTCCAGCGCGACGCAATCGTAGGCGACAGCACGGTGACGCGACCTGCAGCGTCGAAGGCGATGGGCCGTTCAACCTGCGGGACGACCTGTGCGCTGGCCACGCCTGACATCGACGTACAGGCAACGAGGGTGATTGCCCCCAACAACAGCGGAGTGATTCGCAGCATGGACATTCTCATTGCGTCTCTCTCAGGGCCACGGAAGTGTGATGACTGGATATCGCGGACGCGACTCCGGTGTGTCGTCACCAGCGACGAATCGGGCAATATCACGGCGTGCCGCTGCCATGTGCGCGCGCGCGGCAGCATCGGTGCCCGCTGCCACTACGAGTCGCTGGTCGAGCTGGCGAACGTGGTACACCGTCTGCGCGCGAACGTCCGGCAGAGCCTGCTTGTCACCCGCCAAATCCAGCAGGATATCGAGTGTTGCCCGCTGCGACGCACGCAGTACGGCACGCTCGGCTGATGACGACGGCGCCGCCATCCCCCACGTGCGACGCACAATCGTGGCGAGCACTTCGTCGAGTCCTAATGCATTGGCATCCCGCGCTTGAAAGAGCACTAACCGCGCGGCGCGTTCGCGGTTGAGCAGATACCCAACAACCTCGTTGGCCAAACCACCCGCCAGCGTCACCTGATCGAACGCGGTGCCGCCACTCCCGTCAATCCACGTCATATCGGCGTTGAACCCCGGCGGCGGCGGCGGAATCATGGCGATCACGCGTTCGGGAACCGTCAGCTCGGAAGGTTTCAGTGCATCGAGTGCCATGTTCAGCGCTTTGCGCTGATCTGCTGCGGGGAGCACCCGCGTGGGCACCTGCCCGTCGCCACGCAGCGTGAACGTGAAATCCATCCCGCCGACATACTTGGCCAATCCTTCCAGTGAATATCGGTGATGCAGATAGACGTGCGTGAATCGCATGTTCAGCATCGCCATCGGTTCGCCGGTTTTGATGGCGCGTTCGTCGAACTTGTCAATGAGGATTCGTCGCACACGGGTCGAACGGGTGACCGCGTCGAACATGGTGGTGCCTTCATCCCAACGCGTGGCTTCTGGAATGGAGCTGTTGGCGCCGGCATACGTGTCGTTGATGAAACGGACGTTTCGCGTCAGGCCGTCTTTCATGATCGTGGCCAATCCCGCCTGTTCGGCGGTGGCATTGGGATACCACGTGTAGCCAAGGCGTATCGCCAACGAGTCCCACGCACCCGGACCCTTGCGCCACGCGTCGCGAAGGTCGAGCGAACCGTCGGCGTTGGCGGTAATGATGGGGAACGGATAGTCCATCACCGACGTGCGTCCCTGCGACGACGCGATGTAGTTGTGTTGCAGTCCGATAGTATGACCGATCTCGTGCGCGGCGTGCTGACGACGTCGCGACATGGCGAATGTCTCCGCGTCGACGTTCGGGCCATTCGGACCCGACGCCGGTACCGTACCGGCCCAAATGTTGTAGTCGATCAACGATCGCCACGCGTCCATCCGCACGACCGCGCGCACAATCTCGCCCGTGCGGGGATCGCTGTAACTCGGACCCACCGAGGGGCCGGGACCCGTGCGGTGAATCCACATCAGCATGTTGTAGCGCGCATCCATGGGGTCTGCGCCCGCCGGCAAGTCCAGCACGCGGAACGCATTTCGAAATCCGGCGGCTTCGAAAACCTTGGCCCACCAGTTGCCGCCGTCGCGCAGCGCTTCGCGATACGGAGCCGGAATACCCGGATCGAGATAGTAGGTGATCGGTGTAACCGGATCGACCAACTCCCCCCGCGCGTACGCCGCCGGATCGCGCGGCACCAGACGCCAGCGATTGATGAACCCGCTGCGGTAGTTGCCATCAAAGCCCTGCGAGAGGTCGGCGAATTGCGTGCCGCCGAATCCAAACCGTGGATCGTATTCGCGAGGACGGTACGTCTGTGTTTCGGGGAGCACGACCAGTGAATGGTGTTGCTCGAATGTCATCGCCTTCGCATCGGGCGCCACGCGGCGCACTGCGGCACCAGGCGCATCGCTCACGAACGTCAGCACCGCATGCACTTCCGTATTACGCGCAAACGACTTCGTGCGGGCGGTGTCGAGCCAGCTGCGAGTCGCGTCCACTCGATACGCGCCGCCCTGGCCGCCGCGCAATCCATCGGCGACACCATACGCGTCGCTGAGGAACAGCGAGCTCGCGTCGACCGTCAGCACGCCGTCACGAGCACTGTCTACCGTGAACGACGCCACCACCGAACGCGGAAACGCATCGGCGGCCGCGCGTTGATTCGCCACGTCACCCGCCGAGGCGCGGACACTCCAGTTGTCTCGCACCATCAAAATGCGATTCCCGCGCCTCTCGAACCGTACCACCACGCTCTGGCCCGCTTGCGCGCGATCCAATCCGGGACCACCACCACTGACCCCGAGTCCCGTGGTGAGTGTGACCTGATGCAGGATATCCGTGTTGAGTTGTGCCAGCGGGATCTCCAACATCGCGCGATTGCGCGTCTCGTCAACGCGCACGCGCAGGAACGGTGCGTCGGAGGCGGGTTGCCCCGGCGCCGTCGTCGCGCCGAGCCCCGAGAGGAGTGTCGCGCACGCCACCAGCGCACGCAACGACACAAAACATTGCAGCGGACGAATCGAAGGCATGGTGCGTCTCAAGAGAGGATAACCGCGTGAAGGCGGAACGAATCAGCTGAGCGTTGTTTCCACGAACACGGGCGCCATGAGCCCTGCGCGCGAGTGTCCATTCGGGTCCTGTCGCGCGCGAACCGCGTTGACCATCTCCAGTGCCGTCTGCGTGCACTCGGGAAGCGTGCGATCGCTGATGCCCAGTGGCGTGACACGCTGTCCCCAGCGTACCAGCAGCGAGCAGTATGTCAAACCGCCGCCGAACGCCGGCATCAGGACCAGCGCGCCCGGTTTGATTCGACCTTCGTCGAGCGCCTCGACCAGCGCTACCGGCACGGTGGCGGCACTCATGTTGCCGTACTTCTGCACGGTGACCATCACCTTCTCCATCGGCACGCCCGCATACTTGGCGACCGACTCGATGATGCGCAGATTCGCCTGATGGGGGACCACCAGATCGAGCTGATCGGCGGTCACACCGCACTGCGCCATCACGCGCGCCGACGCGTCCGCCATCGCGTGCACGGCCCGCTTGAAAATCACCTGACCATCAAAATCCCAGAGTGTGTCGCCGAAGGTAACGTTCCGATTTGCGTAGCTGCAGCCAAACCCACGGACGCGCAAGGTGTGGCGCGCTTCGGCGTCGCATCCGAGTACGCTGCCAATCATCCCTTCCTCCTGATCGGACGCCTGCAGTACGACGGCGGCGGCGCCATCGCCGAATAACACCGCCACATTGCGATTGCTCCAATCCAGATATCGGCTAATGAGCTCGACCCCGATGACCACGGCGTTGCGGACCATGCCGGTGCGAATCATGGCCGTTGCCGTAGCCAGTCCGTAGCAAAAGCTGGTGCACGCCGTATTGAGATCGATGGAGGCGGCATGCCTGGCGCCGAGTGCGATTTGCACCCCCGACGCACTGTTGGGCACCAGTTCGTCGTTGCTCACCCCGCCGTAAATAATGAGATCCACGTCGGAAGGATCGAGTCCAGCGCACGCCAGCGCGCGGGCCGATGCAATGGTCGACAGATCAATCGCGCTCACGTGCGAGACACGACGCTCGCGCATACCCGTGCGCGACGTGATCCATTCGTCCGACGTCTCGAGGAACGTGGAGAGGTCGTCGTTGGTGAGGACCGCCGGGGGCATGCAGGCACCCCAACCGGTAATGGCTGCGAAGGTCATGACGGGAGTCGGAGAGAGGGGGCCGCGCGCCAAGTATGGCCATGCGGCGGGCCGTTGACGAGGGGGGATACGAATCGGCCTTGAGGACTCGAGACTACGAACGCGGTGTCCGCGCCCCCAGGCTCTGGCGACATCGCGCGCCGACAGCAATGCTACGGAATGCCATCCCGCCACACAGTGCGTTCCTGGCTCGCCCTGCTCATCGCGCTCCCCACGGTGTGTGTTGCGGTGTGGATCGTTGTGCCGGCCCCGAACCAATTTCTTCTGCCCTTGGGAGTGGGAGCGCCCGAGGTCAGTGCCTGGTTCATCGTGACGGGAGTCCTGGCGATGGCCGTCGCAATGGTGGATGTGCGCCGACGGTGGCTGTCGCGCATTGCGTTGGCGATGGCCGTGATCGCCGTAGCACTCTCGGCGATTCCGTTCGTGCGCTTTCGCGCGGTCGCGACCGCAGCCGATCATGCCATGCGGATGGCACTGGGCGGCGAGCCGCTCGACCAGCTCGCAGCGGCACATCGTGCGACCTGGCGTCCGGCCCCGCTGGTGTTCGGCGATCTGTTTCGGGCCCCACGGACACTCGCCGCGCCCATCCGTGTGTCGCGCGGCATCCGTTTCGCGATCGTTGAAAGGGATACATTAACACTCGTTGTCTATCGTCCGAGTGCGTCGGGTCACTTCCCCGTCCTGGTGCAGATTTACGGTGGCGCCTGGCAGCGCGGCGACCCCGGCAACAATGGCGAGTTCGCCGAATACATCGCGGCACAGGGGTACGTGGTATTCGCGATCGACTATCGTCACGCACCGCAATTTCAGTTTCCCGCGCAAGTCGACGACGTGCGAAGCGCGCTGTCGTGGATTGGTCGCAACGCCGATGCGTGGAACGCCGATACCTCGCGGATGGTGTTGCTCGGGCGTTCGGCTGGTGCGCATCTGGCCCTGATGGCCGCGTACACACCAGGTGCTCCGCGCATTCGCGGCGTAATCGACTACTACGGGCCGGTCGATCTGGTGGAGGGCTATCGACAAATCCCAACTCCCGATCCGCTCGACGTGCGCGCGAGCGAGGAAGCGTTGCTGGGTGGGCCGCCCGATGCGATGATCGATCGCTACCGCGCGGCGTCACCGATTGGACTTGTCACGCGCCGACTCCCGCCCACGCTGCTCATTTACGGCGGGCGTGATCATGTCGTCGAACCGCGCTTCGGTGCGATGCTCGCCGGTCGACTGCGTGCTGAAGGCACGACGGTGGTGCACATCGAGATTCCGTGGGCCGAGCATGCGTTCGATGCCGTCCCGTATGGGCCGAGTGGACAGCTGGCGCGCTACATCACTGAGCGATTTTTGGCGTGGGCCACGACGAAGCCGGAGCGTTGATCGCTTTCGTCGGCAGTCGCAACGTGGCGCGCTGTGATGCGCCGCGCCTACGGCCGGATGTTCTGATTCAGGTGGAAAACATTGTCAGGATCGTATTTTGACTTGACCTGCTGCAAGCGCGCGTAGTTGGCACCGTAGGCGTTGGCCACCGCATCGCCCTTCTCGTCGTCCCCGAGGTAGTTCACGTATTTCCCACTGGCCATGAATGGCTGCAAGCTCTGGTAGGCCTGCCGTGCCCACGCCCGGCACTCATCGGTCTGCGCTGGATCCATCCACTGGGCCACGATCAACAGGTTGAAGCCCGTACTGCGGTGCGGATACGCCGTCTGCTCCACGGGCACCCGGGTCACCGCACCATGGAAGTGCTCGAGCAGTATCGCACCCAGCGGGGCCGGACAGGCGCGGAAGGCATCGACCATCGTGGTGATGGCTTCATCCGGCAGCGCTTCGAGGAAGCTGGACTTCCAGTAGTTGAGCGCGCCCCGCGGGAAGCCGCCATCCATCATGGCATTCAAGGCCCCGTACGGCATCGGTCCCATCATGTCCATGATCGGTGGACCAAACGCTTTCAGTGGCGCAAGTGCCTCCATACCGTGCACGGGATCTGCATGAAAGCCGACGATCGCGCCGATCTTGTGCCCCGACCCGTCAGGCGCATGGAGCAACCCGGCAAAGAGCGAGAGTGCGTCTGGAGCGGCGGCCGTGGTTTCCTTGAAGAAGCGCAGCATGGCCGGCGCGTTGTCGAGCGGATGTGCAACCAGGCCGCCCACGACATCAGTGACCGGGTGAAGCTGAAACGTGAAAGACGTGACCACGCCGAAGTTGCCGCCGCCGCCGCGAAGCGCCCAGAACAGGTCAGCGTTCTCATTCGCGCTGGCAGTCAGCAGGCGACCGTCCGCCGTGACAACCTGCGCAGACAACAAGTTGTCGACGGTCATGCCGTGCAATGCCATCAGCCAGCCAAGCCCACCGCCGAGCGTCAGCCCCGCCACACCGGTCGAGGAGACCACGCCACCGGTCGTCGCCAGCCCATGCGGTAAGGTCGCCGCGTTGAACTCGCCCCACGTAGTGCCAGCCTGCGCGACGGCGGTGCGCGCCACCGGGTCCACCGTGATGGCCTTCTGCAACGACAGGTCGATCATGACGCCGCCATCCGTCACCGCACGGCCCGCAACGTTGTGCCCGCCGCCGCGAATCGACAGTTCGAGACCAAGCGTCCGCGCGAGTTCGATCGCCAGCACGACATCTGGCGTATTGGCGCACTGGGCGATGAACATCGGCCGCTTGTCGATCAAGCCGTTGTGCAGCGAACGCACGGCGTCGTAGTCGACACTGTCGGGCTCGAGCAGCCGACCCTTGAACGCCGATTTGATACGGACGAGGGTGGTATGCCGATCGCCGCCTGTTGCGGGAGTGTCCTGCGATGCGCTCATGAGGGAATTCTCCGGTAGAGTCTTCGCAATACTATCAAGTAGTCGCAGGCCGGCAAGCGAACTTGGCTGTTTCCGGATCACGCAACGTGGACTCAGACACGCGGTGATCGCGGGACAGTGCGACGCGAATGGAATTGAATCGCTCGGCCAAGTTGCCAGGCTATGACATAGTCGGCCACTGCCGACGAGAGACGGTCGGCCTGCTCCAGTCGCCGGCGCCGGAGTCGAACAATGGCAGAATGTTCGCGAAGATGTTCGGTGTCGAAGCCAAGGCAACACTTTCGCACGCGATCCGGGATGTCGAAGCCGGTAACACCGTGTTCATTACCCGGCATGGCAAGCCCGTCGCGGCACTAGTCCGAGCGAGCGATGTGGCAGCCCTTGAGCGCCTGCAATCCGCCGGTGCGCAAAAAGGACTCGCCAGCATTGTCGGCGGCTGGAGCGATTCGGCAGACCTGATCGCCTCCATCGCCGCCTCGCCACGCCGCGGGCGCCGCCGGTCGGTCAGTCTGGACTAGGTGCATGGCCTATCTCTTCGATACGGATGCGATCTCCGAACTACTCCGCCACAAACCGGCACCCCTGTTCGTGAAGTGGATTCGCACCGTGCGTCGCGAGGACCAGTATGTCAGCGCCATCACGGTTGGAGAACTCTATCAGGGCGCCTACCGCTCTCAAGCCTGTGATCGACATCTGAAGAACATCGAGCGGTTTTCCCTTCCGGGCTGCGGACGGATGGACAGGGCTTTCTGGTGGAGTTCAAAGTGATTTTAGTGTATATTTACACTATTCTAGATACATATGGTGTTTTCAGTGGATATATCAGCTATTTTCGATCATACGCCAAAGAGCCTCCTCGAAGCCGTCAGTCGGCGGGCGCGGATCCGGCGCCTCGCGTCGGGACTGACACAGCATGAGCTGTCGCAGAAAGCTGGTGTGAGTCTTGACGTCGTGAAGCGACTGGAGTCGAGCGGTCGCATCAGCCTCGAGAGGCTGGCGCGTATCGCGATTGCTCTCGACGCGAGCGAACCGTTCATGACGCTGTTTCCCGAGCCAGCCGCGCGCAGCATCGATGAACTTGAGGCGCACGCAATTGGTCGCGCACGCGTGTACGGGAAGCGTCGAGACGCCGGCATCTCGCGGGGCCCGCGCTCACGCGCCGTGCCGTCATCGTCCGACGACGAGTCCTCGCGATAGTGCCCGCGATAGTGCCCGCGCGCACACGCCGCCGACCCTCTTCGTCGACCCCGATTCGTCGCCTCGAAGTCGGCCTCGCGTTTGGCACCGATGCTGCGGGCGCGCCTCTGGGCGAGCGCCGACTTGGCACGCTCGCGGAATCGGGGGCGCGCGTCTACTTCGAATATCACGAGCGCTTTCTCGG
>JANLVM010000151.1:0-5159 GCA_031364015.1 Gemmatimonadaceae bacterium | reverse complement strand
ATGTCTCGGGGATGCAGTAGTTGGCGGGCATCTGCCCCAGTCGTTTGGCGATCGCCTGGCCCGCGGCCAGCGCATCTCCGGCAGCGAAGGCCGCCTTGGCACTTGCGGTATCCGGCGCCAGCACCGTGGCCGACGTCAACGACAGGCGCCGCTCCGCTTCGGGAGGCGGCGTGCGCAAGTCTCCGTATTCCCAGCTTCCGGCTGCGGCGCCAATCGTAAGGCCCTCGATCGCGTCATCGGTGGCAGCCGGCAGATACACATGCATCGCCCCGGTGCCAAGCTTCATGGCTTGGCGCGCGCCAAATGCCGCGGCGCGGCGCGCGCTGGTCCGCGTAAGTGGCGCACTGCCTCGGCCTACCAGCAGCGCGCGTTGCACCCCGGTATCGCCGCCAACCACCAACAACGTTTCGTCTCGGGCCCCCCGAAAATCGCGTCGGGCAATACTCCGGGCGAGCGCGCCGCCCAGTGCGCCATCGACCACGAGCAGCGCATCGTCCAAGGCTGGCGGCTGCGGCAGCACGATGACCAACAGCGGCGTCTCGACCTGATCGGGGGCGAGGTGAGCGATATGCAGCGTGAGTGACATGAGTGCGGTTCTGGTCGAGAGATGGAAAGCGCTACCGGGCCATCGGTCGCGCAAGCTAGACGGCGAACGCCGACGCCGGCAAGCGCGCCGGATCGGACGACAAAGCGCCTGCTCCACCGATGTGGAACAGGCGCTTGTCAGCAGCTGGGGCGGGAGGAGTCGAACCTCCAACCACTCGATTAACAGTCGAGCGCTCTGCCATTGAGCTACACCCCATCACGCCCGTGCGCGCCGTGACCCCGGTGCTCCCCGTGGTTCGCGAGTGGTTTCAAAAGTGCGATGCCCAAGCCTGGGGTCGAACCCGGATACCCTTGCGAGTGGGGGATTTTGAGTCCCCTGCGTCTGCCAGTTCCGCCACCTGGGCGCGCGTGTGTGCTATACCGCACACGGCACGTGGAACAAGTGTAGTTGGCTGCCAGACGGATTTCCACCGTGCGGCGATCACAACTAGCCGCCAACTAGCCGCCAACCAGCCGGGAACTACCGCCCGTCGGGTGGGCGCTTCATCCGTCGCATGCCGGGGCGCGGCTCCGCGTCGCCCGAGTCGCGGTCCAGACGTCCGCGTTGCAAGTCCTGCATGCTCCGACGTAACTCGTCTTGCAAACCGAGGTAGCGCGCCCGCTGGGTCGCCGAAAGAAACTTGGCCAGCTCGCGTTGCTCACGCTCCTGCAGCTCAAGTCTCCGACGTTCAAATCGTGACAACTGTTGGAGTAACCCCGCGACACGCTTCTCATCGGCCTGGTCGCCAGCAAACAACTCCTGCCGCATCGCGAAGCGCGCGGTCATCTCTTCACTGCGCAATAGGCGGCGGTCGTCCTCAACGCGCGACGCGACTTCGCGCATTTTCGCGAACTGCTCATCCGACAATGCCAGACGCTGCCGCACGACCTCGTTGATGCGCTCCTGCAGGCGGCGCTCCATCTGCTGCCGCTGCTCGCTGGGAATACGCGGGTCGCCGCCGCGCGACATGCCGCCTCGTGCCATGCCACCACGCGATCGATCGCCGGGTGGACCAGACGGTGGCCCGCCTTGCGCACCGATTTCCGCCTGCGCGAGACCCAGCGCCATCATGGTCGTGGCGAATGCCGCTCGCACACCGGCTCGTGTCATTACAGCGCTCCGCCGCGAGGTGCTGCGAGAATTGGGGTCGTCGTCACGGCTTCGGTCGAGGTCGCTCCATCCCATTTGTCTAATCGATCGAGCACCCGTTGCAACTCGTCGTCGGTATAGTTGTCCAGATTTCCAAACGACACCGCGACACCATGGTCAGGCGACGCCGGAGACGCTGACACCACGGTTGTCGCTGGTACCGTCGTTGACCGCGGCGCGCGCGCAACCGCATCAGCCAACTGCGCCGTGTCCGATCGACCGTTCGTGACGGTGGTCAAGCTACCCGAGCGTACCAACATGACCGACCAACTGCCGGCAATGATCAGGCCAATCGCGGCGGCCATGCGCCACACGCGTCGCGATACACCTGAGCGCACGTCGCCGTGCGGCGCACGTGCGAGCGGCCGCGGCAGCTGTGCGACAATCTTCGCCAGGTTGAGTGGTCCAACCTGCGGTCTGATGGCGCGCACGGTTCGAAGCAACGCGAGCTCCGCCGCACATGCGACACAGCCGTCGAGGTGTGCCTGCACGCGCGCGCGCTCACGCGGCGCGATCGACTCGGCCACGAGATCGGGCAACAGCTCACGCATTTCCGCGTTTTCGCACTCAGTCATCGAGAAACTCCTTCACCGCGCGCATGGCGTTGTGATAGTGAACCCGCGCCGCTCCTTCGGAGGTCTCCAGCACGCCGGCAATCTCCTTGTAGCTACGCCCTTCCTGCACCCGCAGCGTGAACACGTCGCGCTGCATCCGGGTGAGCCCGGCCATGGCGTTGGCCATCCGACGAGCTGTTTCATCGGCGACCAGTGCATCCAGCGTATCGTAACCGCTCGCCGCGTATTCGTCCTTCACGTCAACATCGTGTCCGCGACGGGCGGTGGACCGCCGTCGATCGATCACCAGACGTCGTTCAATCGTAAACAACCACGTGCGCAGTGAACTGTCGGAGCGAAACGACTCCAGCGCGCCGAACGCCCGAACAAATGTGTCCTGAACCAGCTCCTCCGCTTCATCACGCATCCCTAACCGGACTGCGAATCGGGCTAAAGCCGATGCGTGTCGTTCTACGATACTCGTGGCCGCCCGCTCGTCGCCCGCCTTCCAACGCTCGATGAGCGCGCGATCGAGCGCTGCATCGTCTCCCGGTTCGGCCTCGCTCATACGCTGTGATCTATTGGACGACGCCCGTTACACGGTGTTAACGCCCCCTCCGCTTGACCGCCTCCCAGCAGTTGACGGAATGCGGTCACGACGTGGAGCTTAGTCCACCTTCTGGGGGTTCGCCGGTACCCTGAAACCCTCAAACGCGTCTCCCTCGTGAATTTCCCGTGACTTTCCCGTGACTCGCATCCCTGAGATCATCGCCCATCGCGGCGCGTCGCGCGAGGCCCATGAAAATACCCTCCCCGCCTTTCAGATCGCCCTTGACCAAGGCGCGGACGGCATCGAGCTGGACGTGCACGCGACGGCAGACGGCGTGGTTGTGGTTCACCACGATGCGGCGATCCAGGTTTATCACATGGGCGAATCGGCACTCGCCGATATCGCCACACTCAGCGCCGCTCGGGCACTGGCATCTCCCCTGGCGGGCGGAGCCACCATGCCCACGCTCGACCAGGTGCTCGACCTCATTGGCGCGCGCGCAGTCGTCTACATCGAAGTCAAAGCCGCCCGGATTGAGCAACCACTGCTTTCCTGCCTCGATCGACACCCGACGTCACGTATGGCCGTGCACGCGTTCGATCATCGCATCCCGTTGGCGATCCGGTCTCAACGACCACACATCTCTATCGGACTGCTCAGCGCCAGCTATCCCACGCACCTCAAGGGATTCTTTGGACACGTGCGTCCCGACGCGCTGTGGCAGCAGGCACAGCTCATCGACGAAGCCCTGGTACATAGCGCGCACGCGTTGGGTGCGCGAGTCATCGCCTGGACGGAAAACGACAGCGTCCACGCCCGATCACTGATCGCGATGGGCGTGGACGCGCTCTGTACCGATACCCCGGGCTTGTTGCGTGCTGCGCTGGCCCCTTAGGCGCCGGCTGGGGCGTCGGGCGGCGTAGTGGTTGGAGCGGTCGGGGTTGTGTCCGGCGGCGAGTCGTTCGTTCCGGCCTTCGCGCGTGCGTCGGCGAGGTCGGTCTCGAGCGTCCTCGCTTCGGTCTCACGCGTACGCAAGGCACCAGCCAGACGCTCGCGGGCGTCTGAATCCAGGTCGGCATTGCTTTCCCACGCCCGAAAGACCGCGTACCCGAGTGCTTCGGCCGCTTTGTCGGCCTGCTCGCGCGCCCGGTACGCGTCGATGCGCAACTTGCCTTCATCGAAGACATCCTGCGCCGCCTTGCCCGCCTTGTCGATGCCTTCCTTGACCTTATCCCAGATAGCCATGGTCCCGCTCCTACGGCAGAGTAATGAGTCGTGAATATTGCGATCAGTTTGTATAGTCCCGTACGGCGCGCGAGCCCGCAAGTTCCGACGGTCGCCATCATCAGTACGACAAAGGCCCTCGCTCAACGCGAGGGCCCAATCGCCACGCAGCGCGGATCCTTACGCTGAGACCAGCTCCTCGACGTACTCTACCGGAAGGACACTCACCTTGAAGCGGCGTTTGTTCTTGTGCTGGAACTGCACCACGCCATCGACGAGCGAGTAGATCGTATAGTCGGTGCCCATCCCGACATTGCTGCCCGGATGCCACTTGGTGCCGCACTGGCGGAGGATGATGTTGCCCGCCGTGACGAACTCACCGCCGTACTTCTTGATGCCGCGGTACTTCGGATTCGAGTCGCGCCCGTTACGAGATGAGCCGACGCCTTTTTTATGTGCCATTGCTAAAACTCCAGGAGGGAAGCACGCGAGATCGCGCGCCGCCGGCGCTCAGCCGAGGGTGATGTCGTGAATGCGAACTTCCGTAAACTTCTGCCGGTGACCCTGCTTGCGCGCGTAGTTCTTGCGGCGCTTGAACTTGAAGACGATGATCTTGTCGTCGAGGCCGTGCTTGACGATTTCACCCGTCACCCTGGCACCGGTCAGCGTCGGAATTCCCGTGCGGATGCTGGTGCCATCGGATCCGAGGAGCACCTCGTTGAATTCGACGGCCGTCCCGGCATCACCCAGCAGGGAGGGAATACGAAGCGACTTGCCCGGCTCGGCACGGAACTGCTTGCCGCCGGTGCGAATAATGGCGTAGCTCATGGGTCTGTCGAGTATAGGGCAACTGAAACGTAGCCTATAAGCATATCCAGCCTAGGTTTAGGAGTCAAGCGTTTACGCCAACGCATACTGCTGCGTGACGTCCCGCTGAGCGCCCTTCATCACCAGCTTGATCTCGTCCGGCTTGAGCAACGGATCGTCCCGCAACTCGATCGCGAATCCGGCCAGTTTTTCCAGGCGTTTGACGAAGTCGTGCTCTTGCTCGAGCACGTGCAACGCCACCTCGGGGTGGAGACGCAACGTCACCGGT
>JANLVM010000475.1:0-2815 GCA_031364015.1 Gemmatimonadaceae bacterium | reverse complement strand
CTGGTGGTCACGGCCGGTGTCAACGTGCCAACCGGGCGCACGTCGTTGACCAACGATGAGTTTGGTGTCCTGCGCATCATGGCGTCGCCCAGTCTCGGAATGGGCAGCACTCCCGTTGGCGCCGGCGTGAGCGGGACGATGGGTGTGGTGGTCGCCCAGCGTCTTGGGGCGTGGGCCGTAGCAGCGGGCGGTTCGTATGAATATCGCGGCAGCTATCAGCCGGTCGCCGCGCTCGTGGCGGGCTCGCCGTCGGCAGACTTCCACCCCGGGGGTGTGATGCGCGGGTCGGTCACGGCCGACCGGACGCTCGGTCCGCACCGTCTGAGCATTTCACTCGCGGCGGACGTTTTCGCCAACGACGAATTGCGCACACCACCACTGCCTTCCGGCTCCAATTCCACCGGAGGTCTGAGTGGCAGCACCGTTGTGCGGCTCGGGCCAGTTTTCAGCGGAGACGTGCAGATGCTCTTCGCGGTCCCTCGGTTTCGACAGTTCATGGGCTATGCGTCGTTTCGAAGCCGCGCACCGTTCTCGCGCGACGGAAAGCGGGTCGCCAAGTCCAGCGGCCAATATTTTGACGGCGGCGTTCGCGCTGCGGTGGGCGTCGGATCACAGCGTGACCTGATTGTCGGCGCTGATACGCGTTTACATGCAGGACTGGGCGTGGACCAAGGGCTGCCGACGTCAGGAGTTGCCAGCGGCAGCCTGTCGGTAGGACTCGAACAGAGACGTGGCCTTCTGTCGTTCCAACCCTATGTGCGCGCGCAAGGAGGTGTTTTACGCCAGCGAGGAGTCGGATCGTCGGCCCCGTCGCAATCCTTTAGCGGGATCTCGGGCGGCTTGGTTGCGGTCACCCGGTTTTGAGGACCTATTCTTGCGAGATGGTTTACTGTCGATTTTTCACGTTCGCGCGACGTCGATCCACCAACGCCACTCTTTTTGTCACCTTGCGCTCATGAATCGACCTCTTGGATCGTCCATCGCGCTTGGTTTGGCTGTCCTGCTTTCGGGCTGTGCGGACTTTGCAAGATTGGTGGCGCCCTCAGGACCAGACGACTCGCGCCCGGCACGGGTGGCATTCACCGCGTCGGTGGCGACCGCCAACACCCGAAGTGCAGCGGATATCGTGAGCCTGCGGGTTACGACCTCCTACGTGCTGACGGGCGGTCGCCGGGACACCATCGGGACGCAGACACTGGTACTCACCTCGGCGGCCTCACAAGCCGTACCCATTCCGGTCGATCTCGCCGGCTGCCTCGCCAATGCCAATCGCGATGGCGCGTCAGTCGACGCTGGCTGCTCGGTGGTTCTCGAACTCGCATTGCGCGTCAACGACGCCGTGGTCGACCGGCAAACGGTTGGTCCGCTACGGTTGTCGCCAGGTGCGACAACGGAAGTAAGCCAGCCGGTGATGCTGTTCGAGATTGCGAGTGTTTCGCTCGTGCCCACGGGCACTCTCGTGCTGACACTGGGCGGTACCGCGAATGTCACACCCACCGTGAAGGATTCGCGCGGCCAACTGGTTGCTGGTCGTGCGGTTGTTTGGAGCAGCGAGGCACCCACTGTCGCGACCGTCGACGTCAGTGGCAAGGTGACTGCCGTGGGAATCGGCGAGGCACGCATTATCGCGACGCTGGGTGCTGTCTCTGGCAGTTTGCTCGTGCAGGTCGCGCGTCCACCGGTTTCACTGGTGATCTCCACGGCTGCGGGGACTGGCACCGGGATCGTGCGTTCCACGCCCGTCGGGATCGACTGTCGGGTTGCCGTAGGCGCCGTGTCGGGAGTCTGCGCATTTGACTTTGCGGCGGATGCCCAAGTGACACTGACTTCAACGGCCGACGCCGGACAGCAGTTTGGTGCGTGGGGCGGCGCGTGTGTCGGCCAAGCCGTCGGCGCCAATTGCATAGTGACGATGTCGCAGCCGCGCACCGCCTCCGCGTTGTTTGCCGCACTGCGCCGGGTAACGATCACGGGGAATGCGACCGATGGCCGGGGAAGGGTGATTGGTGCCCTGGGTATCGACTGTCGAATAGATGGGGCGGCGTCCAGTGGAACGTGCACGGCAGACCTTCCTGACGGTTCTCCGCTCACGCTCACCAGCGTTCCTGATGCGGCAAGCAACGGGTCCGTCGCGCAGCTGTTCGCGGGGTGGGGTGGTGACTGCGCGGGTGCGGCTGGGGTGAGCTGTACCATCACGCCAACTGGTGGGAATCGTACGGCGAATGCCGGTTTCTTCGGGGGCAAGCGGCTCGATTTTTCCATCGACGGGTCGGGCGGAGGGGGCGTGACCTCGGTGAGTGGCGTTGCCTGTACCAGGACAGGGGGCACGACCAGCGGTACCTGCACGCAGACGCTGATGCATGGGACGAGCGTGACGCTGTTTCCGTTGGGCGATTCTCAGTCGGACTTCGCGGGCTGGGGAGGTGCCTGTGCGGGCCAGCAACTCGCGATGTGTACGCTGACGCTTTCGCAGGCGCGATCGGCAAGCGCAACCTTCGTTCGTCGAGTGATCCCGCTCACCCTTACGCTGAGTGGAAGCGGCAACGGGACGGTAACGGCAAACGGCATCGCCGTGTGCGCGCGAACCAGTGCCCAGTCGGGTCCTGTCACGTGCCTGCGAGACTTCGAACCTGGCACGGCGGTGACGGTGATCGCTACGGCGGGTCTGCAAACCGAATTCGAAGGAAACACCGGAGACTGTGCGGGCGCAGCACCGTGCACGTTGGTCATGACCGCTCCACGTTCGGTGACCAGCACGTTTCAAGGCAAGGGTCCGATGCGGCTGAGCATCGAAGCGCTGGGCCTGCCGCTCGGC
>JANLVM010000129.1:0-6734 GCA_031364015.1 Gemmatimonadaceae bacterium | reverse complement strand
GTGCGCTTCCGCGCCGCCGGCTTCGCCGAGAGCGACATTCACATCGTCGGTCCGGCCAATGCGCCATCCAAGCAGAATCTGGTGGTGCGCTATCGCGGACGCGGACAGGGCAAGCCGATTCTGCTGCTCGCCCATCTCGACGTCGTGGCCGCGCTGCGCAGCGACTGGCCGCGCGATCCGTTCATCATGGTCGAACAGGACGGATACTTCCTCGGGCGTGGTGTCGCCGACGACAAGTCGATGGCGTCGATTTTCGTCGCGAATGTACTGCGCTACAAACAGGAGGGCTTTGTGCCGGCGCGCGATCTCATTCTGGCGTTGACGGCCGACGAAGAAGGCGGTGGCTCGAACGGCGTTGGATGGCTGATCGCCAACCGCAGGGAACTCATCGATGCGGAGTACGCCATCAACGAGGGCGGTGGTGGCACGCTGCAGGACGACAAGCCGCTTTTTCACTCCGTGCAAGCAGCCGAGAAGCTTCCGCTCAACTACACGCTCACCGTGCTGAACAGCGGCGGCCACTCGAGCGTGCCACGCAAGGACAACGCGATCTATTCGCTGGCCAACGCGATCGCGCGCATCCAGTCCTACACGTTTCCGGTCGAGTTGAACGAGATTTCGCGCCCCTTCTTTGAGCAGACCGCCAAGGTGGAAATGCCGTCCCTTGCGGTCGCGATGCGAGCGATCGTCGCGAATCCAAAGGATTCCGTGGCGGCCGCGACGATTTCCAAAGATCCGCGCTACGCCTCCATGCTGCGCACCACCTGCGTGGCGACACGATTGGCTGCCGGGCACGCGGACAATGCGCTGCCGCAATCAGCGACTGCGAACATCAACTGTCGGGTGGCACCCACGTCCACCGCCGAACACGCGAAAACGGTGCTGGAGCGCGTCATCGGTGATTCAACCGTGAAGGTGTCCATGCGCACGATCGCTGGTCGCGAAGTCGCTCCCGCCAAGGTCGCCGCGATCGATCCCACGCTGCTGGCGGCGACACAGGCGCTCACCAAGAAAATGTTTAATGATGTTCCGGTGATACCGACGATGTCCACCGGTGCCACCGATGGACGCTTCCTGCGTGCTGCGGGAATCCCCACCTACGGCGTGAGCGGAATTTTCTCCGCGCCGGGCGAGACCAATGCCCACGGACGCGATGAGAAGTTGCGCATCAAATCGTACTATGACGGCCTCGACTTCCTCTATCAGCTTGTGAAGCAGGTTTCGAGCGCGCCGCCCGGCAGGCCAGTCTCCTGATGCGGTAACGATGCCCGAAGAGACCGCACTTCGGGCATCGTCACATCAGGCCTTCATGCCTGGTTCGCTGTCAATGACGTTACGCGCGATGTCGACCATGCGCACCGAACGATCCTGACTACTGCGTTGCATGATGCGATAGGCTTCCTGCTCGCTGCTACCGGTGCGCCGCATCAAGATGCCTTTCGCCCGCTCGATAAGCTTGCGCGCTTCCAGCTGCTCCTTCGCCTCTGCCGCTTCCCGCTTGGCCTCCAGCAATTCGCGAGCACGAGTGACAGCCATGCGCAACGTCGCGTCCAGCGTGGTCGGAGGGGTGGGCTTCGCCAGTAGCGCAACCGCGGTACTGCGCAGCACATCGGCCGATGACAACGACAGTGACAGGTCACCCGTAATCAGCACCACGGCGGTGCCCGGAAGCGCGCGAGCGATGGCGTCGGCCGCTTCGATACCGCTGGCGCCATGCAAGTGCACATCCAGCAAGACGGCGTCTGGCGTGAGTTGCTGAGCGCGCTCAATCGCCTCGGCGCCCGACGCGACCTCGGCAATCACCATGTGCCCCAACGCCGTGAGCAGGTCGACCAAGGTCGAGCGCTCGAGCGCATTGTCTTCAGCCACCAACACACGAATTGTTGACGGGACGTCTGCCATATCATTGATCCGAAAGAGCGGGAGACTGATGTCCCGCGATGTGAGCCAGCAACTCAGCGGCCCGGAGCGGCTTGCGCAGCACAAACTCCGCGCCGGCCGCTTCCGCACGGCTTACCGACGGTTCCCACCCGGTGATCACTCCGACTCGAAGCGCCGGTATCTTTTCACGAGCGAAGGCCACCAGGTCCCAGCCGCTACCGTCCGGCAGACCGACGTCGGTCAGCATCAGGTCGAACGCCGCATGCGGCACCGCCGCAGATGGCACCGCCGCAGATGGCACCGCCGCAGATGACACCGCCGCAGATGACACCGCCGCGAGTCGGGCGCGCGCCTCGGTACAGCTCGCGACAGCGTCTACTGAGTGTCCGTTCGCCTCGAGCAGGCGGCGGAGAAATTCACGACCAGCCTCGTGATCCTCGACGACCAGAAGGTGGAGCGGAACCAAAGGTGGCGGCGTGCTCGCGGACTCGCTGTGCAGCTGCGCACTCCGTTCCAATGGAAAATGGAGTGCAACGGAAGCGCCTTCACCCGGCGCCGACACAATGGTGACAGTGCCTCGATGTCGACGAACGATCCCGTACACTTCGGCCAAACCAAGTCCAGAACCTGCTGCACCCTTTGTGGTGAAAAATGGCTCGAAGGCGCGTTCTCGTACCTCGGCACTCATGCCCAATCCATCGTCCTGGACGACGACCACCGCTTCATCGCCGCAGATCTCGGTCCGCACCGTGAGGGTTCCGTCCGGGGCCATCGCATCCATCGCATTCGACACCAGATTGAGCAGCGCCTCGCGAATCTCGCCCGGTATCCCTCGTGTCCGCACCTGAGACGTGTAATCGCGAATCACGCGAACCTCGACAGCGCCGGTTCGAAGACCCTGTCGCATCGGCTCTGTCAGTTCCAGGACCTCTTCTGCGAGTACCGAAAGGTCGAGCACCTGGTCTGACCCCCCATGCATCGGCTCTTGACGAATGAACCGACCCACGCGCGACGCCGTCGCGGCACCCGTCTCGGCCGCGATACGAATTCGATCGGCGTACTCCCGCACCGCATCGGGTGATTCGGCATGGTGTCGCAGCAAGTACGCTGCGGCCATGATAGGGTTGAGCGCGTTATTCACGTCATGCATCACACCGGCGGCCAGTTGACCGACTGCGGCCAGGCGCCGGTCGCGCGCGAGGGTCGCCTCGCGGGTAGACAGCGCTCGTGCCCGCTCCTCGACGATTCGCTCAATGCGATCGGCCTCGGTCATGATACGCGACTCCAATGCCGCACTGCGCAGCGCCTCCTGGTCGAGGCTGCGCTCAAGTCGACGGCGCTCCGATACGTCGCGAGTGAGCAGCACCGCGCCCACCACTCGTCCGGTGTCATCGTGCAGAGGTCCGGAATTGACCTCGAGCACAAGGGGGTCCCCGAGAGGGGAACCGTGGACCGACAACAGCGCACCTCGCGTCACTATGCCGGCCAGCGCGCGCATAGCGGGACATTCCAGGAATGTCAGCGGCACGTCGCCTTCCAGGCGGCGCGGCTGCTCGTGTTCCCACAGCTCTCGCACCGTGCCAGGAGGCGGCTCGCCCGACGCGGAGAGCGCCTGTGCATTCGAGCGCACAATGCGACCAGCAAGGTCAATCACGCGAACGGCTGATTGCGACAACTCAAGGATGGTCGTGAGTTCGCGCTCCGCGCGCGCCAAGGCAACTGCGTTGGCGTTGGCGTCTGGCGTCTCGGACGATGACGCGTGTTCGACTAACACTCCATGGCCATCGCGTTGGCTGGACTGTTCTGCAGACGCGCGAAGCGGCATCGCTTCGACAATTGCCACGGCACGTCGTAACCCAAGCTTAGCGTGTAGCGGTCATCAAGGTCAAACGGACATCGACGCCACGCTGACCCGCGCGGGCGACGCTGGGCTGGCGGCGATGGCTGGCGCCGGAGCGCGACGACGCCACGTCCCGGCGATCAGACGTACGCCGCGCTGATACGTGACGTAGGCGTAGGCCCATTGCACCAGTACGACCGCGCGATTGCGGAAGCCGACCAGATACATCAAGTGGACAAAGAGCCATAAAAACCAGGTGAGATACCCACTCAGGTGTAGTCGCCCAAACGCGGCGACGGCCTTATGGCGACCGATGGTCGCCAGATCGCCCTTGTGAACGTAGCGAAACGGTTCGCGTGGTCGTCCGGCGATGGTCGCGAGAATCATGCGGGCCGCATGGCGTCCCGTCTGGTTGGCCGTAGGCGCCACCGCCGGAACCGGTCGCCCGTCTGGACGCTGCAGCAGGCACAAGTCGCCAACGGCAAAAATCTCGGGATGCCCCTGCACCGAGCAATCGGGCGCCACCTTTACTCTGCCGGAACGATCTGTTTCGGCACCCAGTAGGCGACCGAGCGGCGAGGCGACGTTTCCCGCCGCCCAGAATACGGTGCGAGTGGCGATGGGTTGGGTCCCCACGGTAACCGACGTCGCATCGATGTGCGTCACCGGGGTCCCCAGGAGCACTTCGACACCCATGCGCTCCAGGTCACGTTGGGCCGCACGCGACAGATCTTCAGGAAATGTTGGCAAGATGCGGGAACCCGCTTCGACCAGCAGAACCCGCGACGCCCGCGTATCGATGTTTCGGAAATCCGGAGCCAGTGCGCTCCGTGCAATATCGGGCAGGCTCCCGGCGAGCTCCACGCCAGTGGGACCGGCGCCAACGATCACGAACGTCAGGTTGGCTGAGCGTTCCGTCGGGTCCGTGCTCCGCTCGGCCCGTTCGAACGCCATGAGAAAGCGTTGCCGCATATCGTATGCGTCTTCAATACTTTTGAGCCCCGGTGCGAAGTCCTCCCACTCGTCGTGACCGAAGTACCCGTGACGAGCACCCGTCGCCACGACAAGAAAGTCGTATCGCACAACGCTCTGGTCGTCGAGGGTGACCGTCCGATGTGCGGGATCGACGTGCTGCACTTCTGCCAGGAGGACAGTCGTGTTGCGTTGGTGCCGTAGGCGCCAACGGATGGGTACGGTAATGTCGCTGGGGGCGAGTCCGGCGGTGGCCACCTGGTATAGCAGCGGCTGAAATGTATGGTGGTTTTCGCGGTCGAGCAGGGTGATGCGGACCGACGCCGAGCGAAGCTCTCGGGCAGCAGCCAGTCCCGCAAAGCCGCCTCCCACGATGATGACGTGGGGACGAGAATCTGATGTGGTGACGCTCAAGTCGAAACTCCGTGATGTTCGTACTCACAGTCTAGTCGAAGTCATCGGTACCGCGTGGTACTTTTTACCGATGACCTCTCGATTTCGCTCGACCCTCTGGCGTGTGCTCGGCATTCAGGCGATCGCCCTGGGGTTGCTGTGGCTGCTCCAGTCGCGCTACGCCGCTTAAGACGACCATGCATTGGATGAATTGGTTGGTCGTCGCGCTCTACCTGTTCTACCTGGTCTTCGACGGACTGCGTCGATCACGAGGCACGTCCAATCTCGACGGCTATTTCCTCGCCGGACGCAGCCTTCCGTGGTGGGCAGTCGGCTTGTCCGTCATGGCCACGCAGCTTTCGGCAGTGACGCTCATCGGAACGACCGGGCAGGGTGCGACCGACGGATTGCGCTTCGTGCAGTTCTACTTCGGACTGCCCATTGCCATGGTGATCCTGGGTGTGACGCTGGTACCGTTTCTGCACGGCGCGAAAGTCTATACGGCGTACGAGTATCTGGAGGGCCGTTTCGACGCCAAGACACGTTCGTTGACCAGCCTGCTCTTCCTGTTGTCGCGCGGCATGTCGTGCAGCACGATTCTCGCCGCACCGGCGGTCGTATTTTCCGCCATTTTCGGGTGGGATTTGGCGTGGTCGGTCGCTCTGATTGCCATTCCCACCATCACCTATACGGTGATTGGTGGCGTACGCGCGGTCGCGTGGGCCGATGTCAAGCAAATGGTTATCGTGGTGGCGGCGCTCACCTCCATCGTGATAGTGCTCATTGTGCGCATGCCGATTCCGATCGACGATGCGCTGCATATCGCCGGAGCCGCCGGACGACTGCAGGTGTTCGACTTTTCCTTCGACATCACCAAGACCTACACATTTTGGTCTGGAATCATCGGCGGCACGTTCCTCATGTTGTCGTATTTTGGCACCGATCAGAGTCAGGTACAGCGTTACCTGGCGGCCAAGTCGGTCGATGAAGCGCGAAGCTCGCTGCTCATGAGCGCATACTGGAAGATTCCGCTGCAAGCGATGGTGCTCATGGTGGGCGTGCTCGTGTTTCTGTTCTTCCTGTTCGAGCCGCCTCCCATGTTGTTCAATCCGACGCACAGCGCCCAAGTGCGCGAGTCGGAGCCTGCCGTGTACGCATCGCTCGAATCGCGCTATGGAATCGCCGTTGGCGCTCGCACCACGGCCGCCCGCGCCGCATCGACCGCACGTCGCGCCGGCGACGACAACGCGATACGCGCTGCCCTGGTCCGTTTCAAGGAGACCGATGCCGCCGTCACCGCCGTACGGGCCGACGCACTCAAGGAAGCCGCGCGCATCTCCGGTCAGCCAGCGCGGGATGTCAACTACATCATTCCACGTTTCGTGCTTGGCTATCTGCCGCTGGGACTTGCCGGGCTGTTTCTCGCGGCGGTGCTGGGTGCCGCCATGTCCGCCATTTCTGCTGAGTTGAGCTCGTTGTCGACGGCCACGGTGATCGATTTCTATCGTCGCTGGTTCCGTCCAGATGCCAGCGACCAGCATTTCCTGAACGTGTCCCGCATCGCCACGGCAGGCTGGGGGGTGTTCGCGAGCATCGTGGCGACGTACGCTGCTACGCTCGGTTCGCTCATCGAAGTCGTCAACCGATT
>JANLVM010000464.1:0-2318 GCA_031364015.1 Gemmatimonadaceae bacterium | reverse complement strand
CAGGAAGCAGGTGGCAGGGGAGGCGGGGAGCTTATTGCACCGTCTTTCTCGTTTGCCGCAGCGTGTACTGGCGAGAGGAGTCCATCATGCGACGGATCGGCTGAAGCGCGTCGATCGTTGCGTCAGCATCGGATAGCGCGGGATGCAGTCGTTGAATCAGCACCAGATGACGCTCGAGCTCGAACGCCGAGGCGATCGCGAGGGCGATGAATCGCGCGCACTGGGTCGGCGAGATCTGGCCGACGCCCTCCGCAATATTCGCCGGGATCGATGAACTCGCTCGGCGACTCTGATTGGCGAAGCCCGGCGCGCTGTCCCCCGGAATCCGCGCCGCGAGCGCATTGATGCGAACCGCCAGTTCAATCGCGCGATTCCAGATGTCGAGATTGACAGGACTTTGCATTCGCAACCATCGCATCAAGCGCGCGCAGGATCATCACCCTCTCCACGCGCGCCCGTCCATGACAACGCCGCCCGCTCTCCGTTGCACGCCACCCCTCCCCGCCCGCTCGTCGTCGCACGCCACCCCTCCCCTCTCCGTCCTGTCGCAGTTCCTCCCTCCTGCTGCCCGGAAGACGTTCAACTCCCTCCTGAGGTTCCTCCTCCTCCCTCAGGCAATTGGGGCACCCCGCTCGCTCCTCCCGACCGCAACAGTCCCGCGTCCGTGTACCGCATCAGCTTCCGGCCGCTAAGCCGATAGGATGTACCCAGTGCGGCGTACCTCTGCTCGATAGGCAAACCACGTCCCATCAACAGATTATCCTGTTTCTTCACCCGGAACTTCGGGCTGGAGCCCACGCTAGAGCTAAAGTCAATACTGTTCAGTTTATGTAGATGTGTTAGATCAGCGGTTCACTCCTGCAGGTAAGAGGTAGGAGTTGAACGTCATCCGGGCAGCAGGGAGGAGGAACTGATCCAGGAGTGAAGGGGAACAGGGGTGCCATTCGACTTTTAGGACGCAAAGTCGGATGGCACCCCTATGCCCCTCTACCCTGTTTCTGTTCCTTTCTCCTGCAACCCGGATGACGTTCAACTCCTACCTCCATTCCAGGAGATACCCTGTCCATCACCCACGCGCTCCGCGTCACCCGCCGCACGCGCATACCTCTGCGTGGTACAGTCAATAACCACATAACTGAACAGTATTGCCCCTTAACACATCGTGAATATCACCTCACGACGCAGCCACGTACTCCTCGATCGGCGGGCACGCGCACACCAGATTCCGGTCGCCGAACGCACTTTCAATTCGCGCCACGGTAGGCCAGAACTTTCGCTCGCGCGTCCAGGCCGTCGGAAACGCCGCCTGTTCGCGCGAGTACGGTCGATCCCACGTGTCGCTGGTCACGTGCGCCGCGGTATGCGGGGCGCGCTTGAGCACGTTGTTGTCTCGGGGGACTTCGCCGCGCTCGATGGCGGCGATTTCCTGACGGATCCCGATCATCGCTTCAATGAATCGATCGAGTTCGACCTTCGACTCGCTCTCCGTCGGTTCGACCATCATCGTGCCAGCCACCGGGAAGGACATGGTCGGCGCATGAAACCCATAGTCCATCAGCCGCTTGGCCATGTCCTCCACCTCAACGCCGGCCGCACCCTTCGCCGTCCTCGTGTCGAGAATGCATTCGTGGGCAACAAGGCCGTTCTGACCGCGATACAACACCGGATAGTGACCTTCGAGTTGCTTCGCGACGTAGTTGGCATTCAGAATCGCCACCTTGGTCGCCGTCGCCATCCCTGCACCACCCATCAGGCGGATGTACACGAATGAAATCGTAAGAATGCTGGCGCTCCCCCACGGCGCGGCCGAGACGGGCCCTATCGGCGAGCTGCCGCCCGTGGGAATGACCGGGTGCGACGGAAGGAACGGCACCAGTTGCGGCGCCACGCCGATAGGTCCCATGCCCGGACCGCCGCCGCCGTGGGGAATGCAGAATGTCTTGTGCAGGTTCAAGTGGCACACGTCGGCACCCAGATCACCGGGCCGCGAAATGCCGACCATGGCGTTCATATTGGCGCCGTCCATGTAGACTTGTCCGCCGTGATCATGCACAATGGTCGTGATTTCCTTGATGCGTGCCTCGAAAACGCCATGTGTCGATGGGTACGTCACCATCAGCGCGCCCAGGTTGGTCGCGTGCTGCTCGGCCTTGGCACGCAGGTCGTCGACATCGATGTTGCCGTCGGTATCCGTCTTGACCACCACCACCGAAAAGCCAGCCATGACCGCGCTCGCCGGATTCGTCCCATGCGCCGACTGGGGAATGAGGCACACGGTGCGATGGAGATCTCCGCGCGCATGATGATAGGCGCGAATA
>JANLVM010000058.1:0-2132 GCA_031364015.1 Gemmatimonadaceae bacterium | reverse complement strand
GATCTCCAGCCGCAATGGTCGCCCGACGGCAAGTCTATCGCATTCTCCAGTGACCGAGGTGAGGAGACCGACTTCGGGATATTGAAGGTGGGCAAACTGAAGATCTCGGTGCTGGACCTGGAGACGAACAAAGTGTCGGTGCTCCCCAATCAAGCGGGGTTGAATATCAACCCGCAGTGGGCTCCCGATGGCCGATCGATTGCGTATCTCACCGATCGCACGGGTATTTCGAATCTGTTCTTGTATGATCTTGATGCGAAGGAGCAGTATCAGCTAACGAATGTGTTGGGTGCGATCAACGCCGTGGCGGAGTTGTCCCCCGCCATGTCGTGGGCGCGTGGCGCCGATGTCCTGGCCTTCGTGTACTACGAGAAGGGCGAACACGCTATCTGGAAGTTGCGGAATCCGCGGGCGCTGAAGAAGGCGCCGTTCCGCGATGCGGTCGTAGTGGCGCAGGGCGTCGTGCCCGGTAGCCCACTGGGCGTGGTACCAGGGCCGGATGCACCGGCAACAGCCGCCAGCCTCACCGCGCATCTGCGCACCGGGAGCGTGCGCGACACGAGTATCTCGCGTCAGTCATTCTATCGACCGCAAAACACCGGCGCGCGCGCCTCGAGCGAGCTGGCCGCGTCTGGCGTGGTACGTGTCGCGGAGAACATCAGCGTTCGCGCGATGATGGACAGTTTCGATTTCAATCTGCCGGACACGACGCGATTCCGCGATTCGAACTACAAAGTGCGATTCTCGCCCGAGTACGTGTCGCAACCGTCCATTGGTTTTCAGCAGGGCGGATTTGGGCAGGGCACGTTCGGCGGTACCACCATCGTGCTCAGCGACCTGCTGGGCGACCATCGGCTGGCGCTCTCCGGTGCGATCAACGGTTCGCTCAGTGATGCGCAGGTATTCGTCGGATACACCAGCCTCGGCCGTCGGCTGCAGTACGCGACGGGCGTCACGCAGCAACCGATTTACCTGCTGTCGAATTCCAGCGAGACACCGATCGGCAACAATCAGGCCGTGCAATCGCAGGACTTCGTGCGCCTGGTATTGCGCGAGGTCTTCCTGTCCGGCCTGTATCCGATCAATCGGTTTACGCGGTTCGAGTTGGGTGCGCGCTTCCAGAATATCGACCAACAAGTGTTCTCCATGTTTCGCACGGTCGATTACACCTTCGGCGTCGCCGGTAATACGCAGCGCGGCGACGCGCGCAACGTCGCGTCGGCAAACACCGTTGCGCCGTACGTGGCCTGGGTGACGGACAACACGCTGCAGGGTTTTACCGGTCCGATCTCCGGAACGCGCGCGCGACTGCAAGTCGATCCGAGTATCGGCACGTGGCGCTGGACCGAATATCTCATCGACGCGCGCCATTATACGCCACTGCTGTTCAACTACGTGACGTTTGCGACGCGATTCGTCGGCAGCGCTGCCGTGGGGCGTGACGAGTTGCGCTTTCCCAAGTGGTTGGCGCGCCCGGATTTCATTCGCGGCTACAACCGCGAGAGCTTCGGCAACGTCCAGTGCAGCGGCCTGCCAACCGATGATGGGTCGCAGTGCAACACCGTCGAAACCATCGGCAGTCGGGTCGCATTTGCCAACGCGGAATTGCGATTCCCGATCATCCGTTCGTTGGGGTCGCGACTCCCTATTGGACTGCCGCCGCTGGACGGTCTGCTCTTCTATGACGCCGGTGTCGCGTGGTCGGCGGGACAGTCGGTCGTGGCCAACGCGCCGGCCAATTACGACTTTCAGAAACAGCGGGCGGTGTTGCAAAGCTACGGTTTCGGTTTCCGTCTCAACTTGTTCGGCATCGCGATCGTGCGCTGGGATTGGGCGGTGCCGGTGAGTCGTCCCGGGCAGAAAGGATTTGGGACGTGGTTCTTCGGGGCAAGCTACTGAACTAAACCAGGATAGAGGCGCACCAAGCGTTTTTGGCTGCGCCGCGCTTGAAACGGCAACTGCGCCATCAGGGTTAAATGGCAAGAGGCGATCGGCCAAACGTCTGGCGAATCGCTATTCGCGTTTTCACCCTGGTAGCGTCGTTGATCGCGGGTTGGCGCACGAGTGAGCGACTGGTTCGAATCGATCGGCTCAATCTCTGACGCGCTCAAGAGCGCGCGTACTTCGGCGCG
>JANLVM010000890.1:0-5780 GCA_031364015.1 Gemmatimonadaceae bacterium | reverse complement strand
GCGGTTTCTTCGCCGCCGATCGGTACGTTCCACAACTGCATCAGTTTGCCGTCCGTGTTGAACTTCATGAAAAGCTGGTCACGGGGCTTGCCGCCGCGCGACATCTTTTCATCCTCCGGCCAGGCGTCCGGCGATGAACCGCAGACCCAGACGTCATCGTCCGGCGTGATCCACAAGCCCCACGGGATGACGACGTCATTCCACACATCCAGCACGTCGCCGTCCCAAATTTGGATCGCCCACACGAAGGGAATGCCGCGATGTTCGATGTTCTGTTCGTTCTTGTCGGCGCGCCAGTCGTAACGCATAACATGAATGTATATGCAATGTATATATATGTCAATGGACCGCATCACAGTGAACCTCGACCAGTGTGGCGGGCGTCCCCGTGTCTGCGGGATGCGGATTCGGGTGAGTGATGTCCTCGATCTGTTGGCGGTTGGGCTGACGGCGGAGCAGGTGGTCGAAGAACTCCCCGATTTGGAGCGCGACGACATCGCGGCGTGCCTGCGTTTTGCGAGCCGTCGCCTCGGGCATCCCATTCTCGCGGCGTAAACCGCGCGTGTGGATTGACGCGCACTTGTCGCGTGGATCCGATTCCACACTTCGTCGTTGCCCGAAATGGCGCGCCTTTGTCCGCGTCGGTAATGCTGATGCGTTCCGACAGCGTCAGACGCTCGGCGTCGGTCAACTGAAAGGCGAGGACCAGCACAGGAAGCTTTGATGACGCGGCCGCGTCCCCTTCTGAATGTTTCGAGTCGCCCGTAACTTTGCGCTCCTGTCGGCTTTCTCGCCATCCCACACGTCATGCGTCCGTTCGTCCAACTGCTACAACCCGTACCGTGCACGCCATCCGAGTGCCACCAGCCCCGCCGCGCGCACACATATCAGCGTCACGTATCGTACTACCGTTCTTGTCAACCCACGGTATCAAAATGAGGCGTGACATTCGTCGCTCGTTCGCCGCAGTGCTGACGCTGGCCCTCGGCTGTGGCGGCAGTCATCCCCGCGCCCAGCGAACCCCACCACCGGCGGCTGCGTCTGCGGAGTTGGTCGCACTTGCCGGTGCCTCGATATTGCTCGGCGCCGGAGACATCGCCCGGTGTGACGCAACGGGCGACGAGGCTACCGCGATGATTGTCGATAGTATCCTGCGCGCGGACAGCGTCGCCAAGGTGACGGATGCGGTGTTTACGCTTGGAGACAACGCGTACACCAGCGGGAGCACGGGCCAATGGACCGATTGCTTCACGCCGTCCTGGGGTGATCCGCTCAAACGCATCATGAAGAACATTCGGCCGTCACCCGGCAACCATGAGTATTACACCACCGGCGCCGATCCGTACTACAAGTACTTCGGCAAGGCGGCCGGGCCGCCCGGCAAGGGATACTACAGCTACGACATTGGCGAGTGGCACGCGGTGGTGTTGAATAGCGAGATCATTGTCAACTCGTCGTTCAACGAGCCCGCGCGAAAGGAACAGCGCGACTGGCTCGAAGCCGACCTCAAGGCCAACACCAAGGAGTGCACCGTCGCGTACTGGCATCACTCGCGGTTCAGCTCTGGTTCTCACGGCAGTGACGTCATGTTGGCCCCCACGTGGCAGCTTCTCCATCAGTACGGCGTCGACTTGGTGTTGACCGGTCACGATCACCACTATGAACGATTCGCCCCCATGAACGCTGAGGGTGTGATGGATACGCTCACCGGCATTCCGTCGTATGTGATCGGAACGGGCGGCGCGGAACTGCGCGGCATGCGACTCCCGCTGGCGCAGAACAGCCTGAAACGTGTCGAAGGGTATTACGGAATACTGCTCCTCACGCTTGGCGCAAAAGAGTTTCGGTCGGCGTTCATCTCGATTGACGGTATCGTGTGGGATCCGAGTGGCGGCAAATGCCACGGAGCACCTGCAAAAGTCCCTTAAAGGTTGCCAATGAACTGTGTATTCGCAGTACGAATGCTGGCGCTGGTGATCCTGGTTGTTCTGCCGCTTGGCGCTCAGGACACACCCGCCGGTGCGCGGCCAACGCAGGGCGCCGTTCCCCCAGTGGTGAAGAACACGTCCCGCGCCCTCGGTGCGTTGTTCTCGGGTCCCGTGCACCTCATGGTGGGCGGTGTCGCAGCAGGCGGCGGTCTCGCTGGCGGACTCGGCATCGATATCGCCACGCCGGAGCCGTGGGTGGCGAAAATCAAAGCGCTGTACTCGATACGTGAGTACTGGGTCGTCGAAACCTCGGCGCGATATGCAGGCCGACGCGCCATGGTTGAGGGGTACGGACGCGCGCGCGACTTGCCGCAGGTTGCGTTTTACGGTCTGGGCGCCGCGAGTGATGTCGACGATCGCACGAACTTCGACCTGCGCGAAGATCTGATTGGCGTGAACGCGACGTATCGCGTGGCGCCCTGGGTTACCGTCGGTGGTCGCGCGGAGCAGTTATGGGTTGACGTGAACGCCGGTCGCGCGAAAGACTGGCGCAGCATCGAACAGGTCTTTGACGAACCGGACGCACCTGGGCTGACTCAGCAGCCACGATTCAGACGCTATCAAGGGAGTCTTGAGCTTGGCATTCCCGCCTCGGTCGGTGAGGCGTTCTTCCAGGGACTCAAAACGCGTGCGACCTACTCCCGATGGGTGGACCACGAACTCGACCGTTTCAGCTTCACGCGGGTGGATTTCGAGGCGCAGCAACGGTTCGCCGTGCTCAGGCCGAAACATCGCCTGACACTGCACGCCTTGGTGTCGACGTCGGTGGCCGACGCCGGTCAGGAAGTTCCGTTCTACCTGCAGCGAACACTTGGTGGACGAGCCCAGCTCCGCAGTGTTCACGAAGATCTCCTGGGCTCCGATGGCACGAGTGCGACGCTGCGTGGTTACGACGACTTCCGATTCCGTGGTCGACATCTCCTGCTGATGCAGGCCGAATATCGCATTCCCATTTGGACGTTCTTTGACGCGACCGTCTTCTACGAAGCCGGCAAGGTCACCGACCAGCGCGCGCAACTCGATGTGTCCAATCTCAAGCGGAACTACGGATTCAGCGTGAGCGCCATGCGCGGCGCGTCGACGGCCGCTCGAGTCGATATCGGATTCGGCGGCGACGGGTTGCAATTTCTCTTCAGCATCGGCTCAAAATGACACTCAAAATGACAACGGTCATTCGGTCACTGGCCATCGTGATCGCCGCATCGGCGTGCGCCTTCAACAGCCACATGTCGCCTCGCGGGAAGGCGACGATAGACGAACTGTGGCAAGAGCCCGTTGATCTGGCGCAACGCGACTTGTACGCCGGGAGATTTGGTCGGGATGCCGCGCCCGATCCACAGGATCGTTTCGAAGTGACCGGCACCCAAACGACCGGCACGCAGTCCGGCTATGACGTGAAAGACGGGAAGGGACGTGAGTGGAGTGTCAAGATCGGCATCGAGTCGCGTGTCGAGGTGACTGTGTCACGCATCATCTCGGCCATCGGGTATCACCAGCCACCGGTGTATTATCTGCCCAAGTGGACGCGGGTGGACAGTGGGAAAACCGTTATCGAGGAGTCGGCGCGCTTTCGACTGGAACCGAAAACGTTGACGAAGAGTGGCGAGTGGTCATGGAGTGACAATCCGTTTGTCGGGACGCGGCCGCTGGCCGCGCTGTTCACCGTGATGGTGCTGTTCAATAACTGGGACCTGAAGGCGGCGCAGAATTCTGTCTACCAGGTAGACGAACCCGGCAACGCTACGCACACATGGTACATGGTCCGCGACCTTGGCGCCTCATTGGGCAAGACGGCCTGGATTAATCGAGCCACCAAGGCCGACACCGCCGCGTTCACCAAGGAAGGATTCATCGAACGCGTGGACGACAACCGCGTGCGCTTCTACTACGATGGCTCGTGGCTCGAGCCGCGGGTCCACTCGATCGTGACACCGGAAGACGTGCGCTGGGTGTGCGGATTGCTCGCTCGCCTGACACCGCAGCAATGGCGCGACGCGTTTCGCGCTGGCGGATTCACCGAGAGCGAAGCCAGCGCATTTATCAAGCGCCTTCAGGAGAAAATCGCCGAAGGCCAGCGAGTGGGCTGGTGGTAAGGGCAGGCTCGGCGGATGAGGTGGCAGGGACGTAACTTCTGCTGATGGTGGATGTCGACGTTGCTGTTCTGGGCGGTGGACCGGCGGGCGCCGCGGCCGCACGCCTGCTCGCCCTTTGGGGTTATCGGGTGGTGTTGCTGACGCGACCGCCACGCGGACCTGCGCTGGCGGAATCCCTCACGCCCAGTTGCGGCAAGCTGCTTGATCGCATTGGCGTGCTCGACGACATCAATCTCGCGGGCGTCGTGCGCTCGACCGGTCACACGGTCAAGTGGGGCAGTGCCGACGCGCGCGTGGAGTCGTTCGAGGGCGATGCGCGGGGGTGGCAAGTGTTGCGCGATGATCTCGATCGCGTCTTGCTGCGCGGAGCCCAGCACGCCGGAGCGCGCGTGCATCGCCATGTCAATGTGCGACGGGTGACGCGCGTGGACGATGGCACGTGGCGGGTCGCCTATGAATCGCGCCATGCGCTTCGGCACGTTTCGGCGTCGTGGGTGATTGACTGTACCGGACGCTCTGGACTGATGTCGCGCGCGAATTCCGGCCGCATAAAGAATGCGTCACGCACGGTGGCTCTCGTTGGTACGTGGGAGCGCCGTCCACATTGGCATCTCGCCGACGAGTCGCACACGCACGTGGAGAGCTATCCCGGGGGGTGGGCGTGGTCGGTGCCGGTCTCGCGCACGCGGAGACAGGTGACGATCATGCTGGACCCCACACGCACGACGGTCGGCACGCGGCGTCGCCTGGCCAACACGTATCGCGAGGAGCTCGCGCGCACGTCGATGATTCGCGCGATGACCGAACGCGCGCGACCCGTTGGGCCGCCGTGGGCTCGCGATGCGTCATCGTATTCGTGTGAGTCGCCGCATCGCCGCCACCTGCTCATCGCAGGCGACGCAGCGTCGTTTGTCGACCCGCTGTCGTCATTCGGAGTGAAGAAGGCGCTGGCCTCGGCGTGGCTGGCAGCGGTGGTCGTGCACAGCGTGATGGGTGACGCGTCGCTCGAGACGGCGGCATTCGACCTGTTCGCGTCACGCGAGCGCGCCATGGTGGCCGGACTACAGCGCGAACTGGAGGGACTTACGCGCGACGCCGCTGGCGCGCATGCGGCCGAATTTTGGAGCACCAGAGCGGGTGCCGAGGTGGAAATCGGGGTGGCTGAGCCCGACGTCGCCGCACTGCGACTTGACGCCGAAGTTCGCTTGGCGTTCGAGGAGATTCGCACCCGGGAGACTCTGGTGTTGCGCCCGATGCCCGACCTCCGCCGAGAGCTGCGGGCGGTTGTCACTGGTAACACGGTTTCGCTTGAAGACCATCTGATCGTGCCGTCGTTTCCGGAGGGTATCCGGTACATCCGGAACGTGAATCTGACTGTGCTCGCTACGCTGGCCTGTCGCCACGAGCATGTGCCAGTGCTCTACGAGGCGTATCGCACCGAAGGCGGCCCGGCGTCGCTGCCCGACGTGCTGGGCGCGCTGGCGGTATTGGTGGGAAAGCGTATCCTGCGCTTTGCCTAAGGGCTTTGGCGCAGGCCATCTCCCTCGAAGGCGCTCAGTCGCTTGACAGTCTCGGCGCGGGATCATAAGCTCGCCAAGTATTTCGGCAGGTATCCCGCTGGCCAACGCTCCAACCGCATGGTGTGATGAACGTTTGGCACGATCTGCGCTACGTTGTGGTCGCCGTGAGTCTTCTGGCA
>JANLVM010000847.1:0-2430 GCA_031364015.1 Gemmatimonadaceae bacterium | reverse complement strand
CACCAGGCACAATGCTGGCGTCTCCCGCGCCGTGATTTGCATTCCCGACTCGTCGACCACCAGCCAACGACGATCCCCAACCGCGCCGCGATCATCGAGGTCGAGCGCATCGACGGCGATCGCGGCGGCCGATTTGATGGGATGCACGAAAAGCGCGGACACTCGAGCAGTCGTGGCGCCATCGCGCGCGGAGTGCTGCGTCATTCGGCGCGAGCGTTTGACATGGGTGTCCCACTCCTGCGCTGTTGGCGGCGCCAATACGCGTAGACCGGCAACCCGAGTGCCAGGAGTCCAGCACCGCGCGCCGCATTGCCCGGATTGGAGGTGATGGACCCAATCACGACATAGATGGCCGCGGCGATAAAGAGCAACGTGCTGAAGGGATGCAGCGGCGTTTGCACGGCGGGCCGAATGCTACTTTTTTGGTCGCGCGCGCGCAGCACGAACAGTGCGGCGGCGGTCGATCCGAAGAAGATCCAATCGGCGAACACCACATAGTCCAGCAGTTGGCCGTAGCTTCCGGTGAGCAGGAGCGCGATGGTCACCGCACCCTGCCCGAGGAGTGCCGCCACCGGTGTCCGCGTGCGCGGGTGCAGCGTCGCCATCGAATGAAAGAATAGACCGTCCGCGGCCATCGCTTGATACACGCGCGCTGACATGAGGATGACCATGGAGAGAAACCCCACGGTTGACGCGACGATACCACACGCGATGAGCGTACGACCGACGGGACCGAGATACACGAACATCGTGTCGGCCGCCGGTGCGCTACTGGCCGCCAAGCCCTCAACACCCAGCGCACGGAGGTAGGCCACGTTCACCAGCATATACGTGGCCACCACAACCAACACGCCGATGATCAGGACCCGGGGCAATGTCCGCGCGGGGTCCACCAGCTCTTCCGCAACCGCGTTGGTCTGTTGCCAACCGCCGAACGAAAACAGCACCGGCACCAATGCCGCACCCATCGCCAGCACGATCGCAGTTCCGCCCACTGGTGGTGTCAGTGGCGGTGGCGAGGCCATTGCTCCGGTCAATTCACCGGCGTTCGCTGGCGACATCAGCAGTGCGGCCAGAACCAGCACGCCAATGGCTCCCAGCTTCAGCACGGTCAAGACGTTGCCGGTGGTCGCTCCAATGCGTATGCCCACCACATTGAGCAGCGTTAACACCACGACAATCGCGATCGCCAGTGCGGTGGTTGACTCCGCCGGTAATCCAATCAGGGTCGCCAGATAACTGGCGCCGGTCATTCCAACCGCAGCAATGGCGCCGGTGGCCATGATAAGAAACAGCGCCCATCCGTAGAGAAACGCGGGCAACGGGCCCCACGCGTCCCGCAGGTAGATGTACGTCCCACCGGCCAGTGGACGTCGCGAACCCAACTCGGCGTAGACAAATCCACCGATGATCGCCACCAGCGCGCCCAATCCCCACGCGCCGAGCGTCAGGGACGCGGTGCCCACTCGCTGCGCGACGACGGCCGGGGACAGGAAAATTCCCGCGCCGATGACGCCGCCAACAACCAGCATCGTCCCCGAGAATGTGCCAAGCCGCGCATCATATCCAACGCCGGCCGGTCTGACGGAGTCTTTCGACATAGGCGAAGCCATGGGCTCAAAGTGCACCGTATACATTTCGGGCGCTACCGGTGTCCAACCTTGTGGAATCCAGGTCTCCTTCGTCTCCTTCGACGTCTCCCACCATGTCTTTCTGGCACCGTTTGCGCGTGATGGCCACGGCCCTGCTGCTCCCTTGGGCGGTCGGCCCGCTGGCGGCGCAGTCTGCCCAGGCGCCCCGCCTGCCTTTTGAAAAGTTCACGTTACCGAATGGACTCGAAGTCATCCTGCACGTCGATCGCTCGGTGCCCATTGTCTCGGTGAATGGCTGGTACAAAGTGGGCTCGGGCGACGAAAAGCCCGGACGCACGGGCTTCGCGCATTTGTTCGAGCACGTCATGTTCATGGGCTCGCAGCACGTGCCGGTTGGCAAGTTCGACGCTTGGCTGGAGGCCGTCGGTGCGAACAACAACGGCTCAACGACGAACGATCGCACCAACTACTACGAAACGGGTCCCTCAAACGCGTTGCCACTGATGTTGTGGTTGGATGCGGATCGCATGGGCTGGCTGCTGCCAACGATGGACAAACCAAAGGTCGACTTGCAGCGCGACGTGGTACAGAACGAACGGCGGCAGAATTACGACAACGTGCCATACGGCCGCGCCTATGAAACCCTGCTACCCGTCATGTTTTCCGCAGATCATCCATACTCGTGGCCCGTGATCGGTTCGCTCGCGGACCTGAGCAAGGCGTCGCTCGACGACGTGAAGGAATTCTTCCGCAAGTACTACGCACCGAATAACGCGAGCATTACAATCGCCGGCGATTTCAATCCGGATTCCGCGAAGACGTGGGTGACGCGATACTT
>JANLVM010000833.1:0-2488 GCA_031364015.1 Gemmatimonadaceae bacterium | reverse complement strand
CTGCGGTAGCGACCAGGCCGGCCAGGCCGGCACCGACGACGATGACATCTGTGGCCATGGGGGAAGACTGGAGACTGGAGACGGAAGACGGAAGACGGGAGGCGGGAGGCGGGAGACGGACCGTTGACCGTGACCATCCCTCTCCCGGAATCGTCGTCTCCTTCATGAAGACTGCTGAATCTTCGCTGGTTGTGTGTGTCGTGGGACTCGCCTGTTTCATTGGCGGTCAGGTCGTCGGCATTCGACGAGCGACGGCGCATCAGACGTCGGCCGGCGCGATTGTGGAGCGTGTGGTCGCGGACAGTACGTCCGGTACCGCCGAGCTCGCGTTCTTCGAAACCGCGATGCCCGAGATGCGCGTAACCGACGCGCCGCGCACCTCCATTCCGGCAATGACGCCGATCGACTTGCGTCGCCGACTCATGCAGGGCGCAGAAGGCACGTACATCAGCGATCTCATTACCTCGCGTGATTCCGTGATCGTGCGCTGGCCTGATCGGCTCACGCGACCCCTGCGAGTCTGGATTGCTGAAGACGAACGGCTCCGCGGGTGGAACCCGGATTTCGTGCTCGCGATTCGCGATGCGTTCGACACCTGGGTTCAGACCGGCATCCCCGTGCACTTCAGCTTCATCACGGACTCGGCCAGCGCCGATGTGCATGTGCGCTTCACCGAACTTTTCGCGACCGGCATCAGCGGCAAGACGATATGGAGCCGAGATCACGCCTGGTGGCTCGTCTCGAGCGACATCCAGCTCGCCCTGGCCCATCCGAGCGGCGGCAGCGTCTCACCGCCGCAAATGCGCGCCATCGCGCTGCATGAGGTGGGCCACCTGCTCGGACTCGATCATGCTGGCGCGCCCGATCACATCATGTCAGCGCGCATTCGCGTGCGCGAGCTCACCGACGCGGACCGCGCGACGGTGCGATTGCTGTATAGTGTGCCGGCTGGTGGGCTGCGGTAACAGCGCTCGGAACCCTCCCAGAGGTTGCCTTCGGCGGCTCCGATCGTGGATCTCAAGGGGAGCTGCCCCCCCAAAAGTGTAACTCGCATGTCTCTCGCGGGTTTCATATATTGACGGGCACGACTGTACGCCTTAGATGGATAGGTTGGTTTCCCGTGTTCTTTCTCGCAGTCCCTGGTTCCCGGTGCTCTTTTTCGCCGCACTGTTCGTCGCCCTCGGCGACTCGACCACAAGTGGACTTCCAGGACGGGAGCCTGCGGCCGTGGGCATGTCGGCCGCACGACTCGCGACCATCGAGCGGATCATTCAGCGCGGCGTGAACGCGGGCGGTTTTCCTGGCGCATCGGTGGTGGTGGGTCGTAAGGGCTACTCGGTGTTTTCACGGGGCTTCGGCACTCTCGACTGGTCGGGCAGGACACGCGTCTCCGTTCAGGAGAGCATCTACGATCTGGCGTCGCTGACCAAGGTCGTTGGCACCACTACCGCCATGATGGTGCTGTACGATCAGGGACGGATCGACCTCGATGCGCCGGTTTCGCGCTATCTCCCTGACTTTTCCGGCGGCCTCAAGGATCACGTCACGCTACGTCATTTGCTGACGCATCGAGGCGGTTTGCCCGCCGGTCGCGAGCTGTGGCGTATTGCGCAGTCACCCGCGCAGGCTCGCGCCGCAGTCCTGGCGACACCGCTCGCGTGCGTCCCTGGCAATTGCTATGAGTACTCCGACCTTGGCGCTGACCTACTCGGATTCGTCGCCGAGGCAGTGAGCGGTCAACCACTCGACACGTTTCTGCAACACCAGGTGTTTGCCAGGTTGGGGATGAACGACACGCACTTCCGACTGTCGATTGAAGACGCGGCGCGCACCGCTCCAACGGAAATCGCGCCGCCGCGAGGCTATCCACTCCGAGGCGAAGTTCACGACGAGAATGCGTGGGCGCTTGGTGGAGTCGCTGGACATGCCGGACTGTTTAGCACTGCGGCAGACCTTTCCGTATTCGCCCAGATGATGCTCGACGGCGGGATATTCAACGGCGTGCGGATCGTGGAGGAGAACACGGTGTCGCTCTTTACGCGACGCGCCGCAGGACATCGCGCGTTAGGCTGGGACACCTGTGATGGCGGCGCCGGTTGTGGTCAGCACTTGAGCGAACGCGCCTACGGGCACACCGGGTTTACCGGCACGTCGTTGTGGATTGACCCCGACCGTCAGGTGTTTGTCATTCTGCTCACCAACCGCGTTCATGCGGCGCGCGCCCGGCGTCCAAGTTCCGTCATCGCCGACGTGCGCAACGATCTTGCAGACGCCGCAGTGTTGGCCGTGATGGACGACCCACGTGGCGTCTTGGCGATGCCGGTGAGCTTTCGCGCCGACCGCGCTACCGACTGGAACCGACCACTCCGATCCAGCCGCGCACGGAGCTCCTCAGCGAGTCGCCGTGCGGCGGTCCGGCGTGCTGCGGCCGTGAAGACCGCGAGAGCGAAGGCCGCGAGAGTGAAGACCGCGAGAGCGAAGGCCGCGA
>JANLVM010000819.1:0-2524 GCA_031364015.1 Gemmatimonadaceae bacterium | reverse complement strand
GCTGGAGCGAGCCGCGATGAGCGCGACGCGATGAGCGCGACGCGATGAGCGCGACGCCGCCCGAACGTCTCGCCGCTGCGCTTGGCCGTAGCTACACCGTCATGCGTGAGCCGGGCCAGGGCGGCTGGCCACCGTGTATCTCGCGCGCGACATCAAGCACGACCGCGATGTCGCGATAAAGGTGCTCAAGCCGGAACTCGGTGCCGTACTTGGTGCCGAGCGGTTCCTGAGCGAGATCAAGGTCACCGCCAATCTGCAGCATCCGCATATTCTGCCGCTGTTCGATAGCGGCTCGGCCGACGGTTAGCTGTTCTACGTCATGCCGTATGTCGAGGTCTCGGCCTCGCTCGATCTTTCCTCTGGCGTGAAGGTGACGGAAACACGTCAATTGCTCGACGCCGAGTTTGTCTCGAGCGATCCCACTCACGCGCCATTCGATGTCGGCCCCGATGGCACGGTGTTGGTTGTGCGCCATGTGCGCGGTGGACGATTCGTGGTGGTACGCAACTTCGCCGCCGAAATTGCGCGGGCGTACGCGGCACGTCAGACGCCATAAACACGATGGAGCCCGCCGGATCATTTAAGTCAATACGGTTGTATTGACATCGTGACCTGTTCAAGCCACCGTTCGGGATGTCACTCAAAGGCGAGCAACTCCAGATTCGCATCACGTCCCGCCAGAAAGCCACGCTCAAGCGGCGGGCAGCGGCGGCCGGATTGGATGTCTCGAGCTACGTGCTTGCGCGCGTGCTGCCACCGCACGACGGGCGGTTCGCGGAGATCCTGCACGCGCTGGCCGACACCGCGAACCATCGCGTCGCGCTCGCCGCGCTGAACGATTTCCTCACCGCGTGTCCGCCGATCGCATATTCCGCGGCGGTGCGCCACACCGCGGTAACCATGCGGTCGTTCACCACGCTCTCGCCGTTCCTGCAGAACTATGTGGCCGCCATGGTGGAGCAGGCCGCGTATCTGAAAGATGTGCCACCGCCCGGGTGGGTGCGCGATATCGCATCGCTCGCTGAGCCCTGGTTCGCGACCGGGTTGCGCAGTTTGCGGCAGCATCTGCTCGCTGCGGCTCCAGTCGCATTCAAGCGCCGCAATCTGTTTGTCGACGCCACGATCGGAGATCGGGCCTGATCGTGAGCGACGCCGTCAAGCTTACCAACGCGGACATCCGATATCTTTTCATTCTGCTCAACCGCGAGCTCACGCTCACCAGCACGCACGCGGAACTGTACCTCGTCGGCGGCGCAGTCATGTGCCTCGTGTTTGGCGCGCGGGAGGCGACCCGTGATGTGGACGCCTGGTTCAAGCCATCAACGGCGGTGCGGGAGGCGGCGTCGCGCGTCGCAATACAGGCCGGTGTACCGGAACACTGGCTGAACGACGCCGTGAAGGGATGGCTCAGCCCGCGCGGAGACTTCGACCGTTATCTCGAGCACTCCAATCTCCAGGTGTTCGTCGCACAGCCAACCTACTTGCTTGCCCTCAAGTGCATGGCCATGCGACTCGGCGAGGAGTTCTACGATCTGGACGACGTGCGCTATCTGGTGCGTCATCTCGACATTCGCACTGCTGACGAGGCACTCGCCATCGTTACGCGGTACTTCGACGAGGACCAGGTGCCGCTCAAGACGCGACTCGCCCTGGAAGAATTACTGGCGTGATGCCCTGTTGCTCCGCCGTGATATTTCGACTGGCCGAGATCGTCCCGCCAAACGGGTTGCCCGAGGCGCTACTTTCCATCGGTGCATATCTCCCCCGCCGGCCGTAGGCTCACCGTTCCCACCTGGGCCCGCGTCGCGCCGAACGAAGGTGCGCCAGCCACGGAGCGCACGGAGGCGTGGATCTTCTTCGACGAGCAATACATCTACATCGCGGCGAAACTCTGCGAAACGCATCCCGAGCGACGCGTGGCGAATGACATGCGCCGCGATGCGCAGAACCTGTACAACAACGATCATCTGGCGGTGATAGTCGACACGTTCGACAATCATCGCAATGCGTACGGATTCGCAACCAACCGGTCGCTGCGAGCGCATCGCCGCTTTCCCGAGCCGCGACGGCGGATGGGGCTATGATCGCAGGGCTCGAGGCGCAGGGAGCGCAGCCCAATCGCCGTTTGCCCCGGCCTGCCGCATATTTGCCAGCCAGTCTCAGGCGTCGGACATGCCGAGCGACCGACTTCAGGTCACCTCCACACCAGGGCGAGATGTACGACGTAACCCCCAAGGCCTCGACACGGGGGAACCGAATTGGCTGACATGCATCGCCTGTCGTCAGCGCTCGCCGACCGCTATCGCATCGACCGCGAGCTCGGCCAAGGCGGCATGGCCACCGTGTACCTCGCGCGCGATCTCAAGCACGATCGCGAGGTTGCGATCAAAGTGCTGCATCCGGACCTGGGGGCAGCACTCGGCGGCGAGCGGTTCCTGAGCGAGATCCGCACCACCGCGCGGTTGCAGCATCCGCACATCCTGCCGCTGCTCGACTCGGGCGAGGCCGACGGGCTGCTGTACTA